>JAHFHV010000010.1:23000-30831 GCA_023246725.1 Candidatus Magasanikiibacteriota bacterium
CGCTCAGAATGACAGCCTAAAAATAACAATACTATAATATGTTAAAAATCATCGCACGTAAAAATAATGTTTATTTTCCAATCCTTGGTTTGATTGTGTTTGCCAGCTGTCTTTTTGGCGCCGCCAGGGCTTCGGCGGCCACGTTTTTTTTACTTCCCAAGAGCGGCGAATTCCCCATTGGAAAAACATTTGACGTGGACGTGCGGGTGAATAGCGAGGGCCAGGGTTTTAATGCCGCGCAAGCTACTTTGCAATTTCCTAAAGATATTCTACAGGTTAAGTCGCTCAGTTCATCTGCCGGCGCGTCTGTTTTTAATTTTTGGCTGGAGGACCCTAAATTTTCTAATGACGCCGGCACAATAACTTTTATTGGGGGCGCTACCAACGGCGTGGTGGGCGGGTCGGTGCCAATTTTAAAAATAACTTTTGTTACCAAAGGCAGTGGCGACGCTACCATCGCGGTAACTGACGCGGCCGTAACGGCCTCGGACGGCAGCGGCACAAATATTTTGTCAGCTATTGCGGCGGCTCGCTTTCTGGTTGGTCCAACTGTTGATATCCCTGCTCTGCCAGCCGCTTCCGCCGTCAACAGCTCTTTAAACGCGGCCACCACAACGCCGCCAGTTATTGTGCTAGGTCCGCCGCCCGCGCCCGTGCAAATTACGCGCAAGCCAGTGGAAGCCAAAAAATTACCGGATAAACCAGTTCTTACCGTGCCGGTCTATCCAAATTCAGCGGCTTGGTATAATTTTATCACCGATTATTTGGCAGAGTGGCTTCTGCCGCCGGACATTTCGGATGTGGCCACGGCGATTACCAAAGATACTGCCTCAATTCCGGCGCGTTCCGAAGGGTTGTTTGAAGCCAAGACATTTCCGGTTTTAACCGATGGTATTTGGTATTTGCACGTGCGTTTTAAAAATAACGTGGGCTGGGGGCCGGTAGCGCATTATCGCATCGCGCTCGATACAGTGCCGCCGCTGGCTTTTACCATTACGTCATCCGAAGGCGCGCCGAGCGACAACCCCAAGCCAGTTTTTCACTTTAAAACCAGCGACGGCTTGTCTGGCATGCAACAGTATTCTATTCGGCTCGACGATAATGTCGCCACCACCACTTTGAACGATACGCTGGCCCCGTCGCCCCAAGCTCCAGGCAAACATAGCTTGTTAGTTACCGCCTCCGACCAGGCCGGCAATAGCCGAGAAAATAATTTTGATTTTGAGGTTTTACCCATTGCTTCTCCCACCATTAGCTTTATTAATAAGAATGTTTATATTGGCGAGGGCAATTTGCTTCTTAGCGGCACGGCTCTGCCCAGCTCAACGGTAAAGTTAGTTGTAAAAACTACTTCCAACACACGCATTACCCAGGCATCCGTGGTTACAGACGCTAACGGCAATTGGCAAACGGTATTTGACGCGCCGTTTAAAAAAGGAACCTATTTAATTGAAGCCACAGCGGAAGACGCGCGCGGCGCCTTAAGCCTGCCGGTTAAATCCGACCTGGTATATGTTCGCGAAAGACCGCTTTTTACCATTCACGGCTTTGAAATTACGTCGTTTTGGTTTTATATCGTGGCGATTTTATTTTTGCTCGCTGGAATCGCGGTTGGGTGGATTATGAGTCGCCGCTGGCTAGCGCAAGCGGGTCGGAAAGCCGTAATTGCTGAACGCGATGTGACTAATGCCTTTGCTTTAACCAAAATTGATGTTGAACAAATGCTTAAAAATTATTCCGATAAACACATTGATGAGCATGAAGCCGCGGAAATGGAATTCCTGTTAAAGAAAATTAAGACTCGATTAGAAAAAATGGAAAAATATATTGTGGATAATATTGCTGAAATTCCGGAATAGATTATGGATACTACTAAAATTGCTTTGTTTAAAGGTCAAAAAATTAGAAAAACTCTGCATAACAATGAGTGGTGGTTTGTTATTGTAGATGTTATAGCCGCGCTGACTGATTCGGTACAGCCAGAAGGGTACATTAAAGATATGCGCCGACGTGATCCCGAGCTCTCCAAAGGGTGGGGGCAAATTGCCACCCCCCTTTCCATTTCAACTGATGGTGGCCCGCAAATGATCAATTGTGCCACTACCGAAGGTATTTTTCGCATCATCCAATCTATTCCCTCGCCCAAGGCCGAACCATTCAAACGCTGGCTCGCAAAAGTTGGCTACGAAAGAGTGCAAGAGATAGAAAATCCAGAACTAGCAACAAAACGGACTAGAATTCTCTACAAGCTCAAAGGCTACAGCGACGATTGGATTGAGAAGCGGATGCGTGGCATTGCCATTCGCGAGGAGCTGACCGACGAGTGGCAAAAACGAGGAGCAGAAGAGCAGAGAGATTACGAAATTTTAACCGCGGAAATTTCTAAAGCTACTTTTGGCGTTACGCCAAGCGAGTACAAGAAACTAAAAGGATTAAAACGAGAAAATTTGCGTGATCACATGGATGATTTTGAACTGATCTTTAATATGCTCGGCGAGCGCGCGACGACGGAAATCCATCGTAATGAAAATTCACAAGGCGTGACAAAACTCAAAAGCGATGCCAAAGCTGGTGGTGATATTGCTGGTGGTGCAAGAAAGAAACTGGAAAAACGGCTCGGCCGATCAATTGTGTCAAAGAAAAATTTTTTGAAAAAAGCAGAAAATAAGAGATTGCTTAATTCATAACGTACATCGCTATGTTGAATCAAAACGAAATTACGCTTCGCGCTGGGAAAAAATATGTAATACTAGCAGTCGGTGTCTTCGTACTTGCTATCGGCGGTTATTATTGGTTCAACCACACGTCACCCCAAAAATATAACGGGCCGACGGAAAAAATTACGGTGGGACTTCTACCCGTGCCGGAGGCTAACGCCGCGTTTCTTCTGGCGCAGGCCAAAGGCTATTTTGCCAATAATGGGTTGAACGTCATCTCTAAAGAATACTCCAGCTCTGTCGCGGTCGAGGCGGCTTTAAAAAATGGCGAGATCGATGTGGGCGCGGTCGCTGATTTTACCAATGTGGGGAGTCTTTTTACCAACCCAACGGAGCGGATTTTGGCTCGTTTTGCTACGGTCAGCGATGCGAGTTTTAAAATCATCACTAAAAAGACAAGCGGTATTCACGCGTGGCGTGATCTCAAAGGAAAAAAGGTGGGGCTAGCCAAAGGTTCAGCGATCGAATATTTGCTCGATAGAAATTTACTTCTCGCCAGCGTTCGTGCCAGCGATGTTAGGATTGTTGATGCCCTTCCGGCCACAACCGCGGAGCTTCTCACGACTGATCAGGCTGATGCTGTCATTTTAGCGGAACCATTTGCCAGCAATTTAATCGGTACCCTCGGTGCCGAAACCATCGTTACACTGACATCTGAATCCGCCGACCAAATTAGTTTGCTCGCCGTTACCGATCAGAATTTCATTAACGCGCACTCCCGATCCCTCCAAAGTCTTTTGGCATCTGTCCTCAAGGCTAATCAATTTATGCGTGATAATCCGGCGGAAACAAAAACCATTATGGCCCGGCTGACCCCTAATACCAAACCGGCCGATAAGGACAGATTATTTCAGCTGTATCAGACAACGCTCGAGTTGCCGCAAAGCCTGCTTTTGGCAATGGAAGATAAAGCGCGTTGGTATATAGATAATAAATTAACCGACCAAACAGAAGTTCCAAACTATCTTAACTCTATTTATTTTGATGCTTTAGAAAAAGTAAAACCGGAAGCAATAACCATCACTCATTGATATGAAAACTTACATCAGAAAAATGAGTATTCTAGCGACCATCATTCTCGTTTGTATCGGAGGGTTTTTTATTTGGGCTTGGCAAAGCAAAAAATATTCCGGGCCGGTGGAAAAAATTAGGATAGCCGGGGCGGTTGGCATAGTGCCAGCATTGGTGGATGTTGCACGAGATCAGGGGTACTTTAAAGAATTTGGCCTTGATGCCGAGGTTACCCTTGGCAAAAACGGCGTAACCAATATGCAGGATCTTTTGGCGGGTACGTTTGATGTTATCGCTACCGCTGATTTTGTTTTTGTTAAGCAAAGCCTTGCCACGAGCGATATCCGCATACTCGGATCAATTGATGCTGTATCAAACGTCATAAAAATAGTTGCTCGGAAAGACCACGCCATAGATACGCCAGGCGACCTTAAAGGGAAAAAGGTTGGCGTGATAGTTGATTCTTCAGCGGAATTTTTTCTTTCAGAATTTTTAACATTTAATAATCTTAAGTTAACTGATATTAACAAAGTTAGTGTTCAGCAGTCCGATATGGAAAATTTACTGGCTGCTGGCACGGTTGACGCGGTAGTTATTTGGCGTCCCGTCGTGGATAAAATCGTAAAACGCCTCGGCGCCAACGCTGTTGTGTTTGACGCTCAAGGCAGTCAGCAATATTATTTTACGCTGGTTAGTCAGAGTGAATTGTTAAAGACGCGGCCAGCAGTTATTGAGCGTTTATGGAAAGCACTGCTCTTGGCGGAAGAGTTTATAAAAAATAATCCAGCCGCGGCGCAAAAAATTATCTATAATAAAGGGGGTAATGATAGCACAGTTATCTCTGATCTTTGGCCAACAAATAGCTTCGCGATTTCGTTAGACCAAAGCCTTGTGCTTTTAATGGAAGATGAAGCCCGTTGGGCCATAGAAAAAAAATTGACTGTTGCCACGACTATCCCTAATTATCTCAACTTTATTTATTTTGATGCTTTAGAAAAAATAAAGCCGGAGGCAATAACCATCACCCACTAAAAATCAACATGACGATTAAGCGAAAGTTACAATTAAACGGATTCATTACTTTTGTTTTTGTACTCGCGATTGGCGTTGCTTCTTTAGTTACTTCAAAAATAACCATGAAAGAATTCGAGAAACAGAAAATTGTTGAGCAAATCGTTAGTGGAGTAGTTGAACAAAGAGCGCTTAATACCGAGTATGTGTTATTCCGGCAGGATCGTCCAATAGTACAGTGGCATCTAAAAGAAAAAGCGCTTCGTGCGTTTTTTGCCTCCCCACTATTTCAAAGTCCCGACGAACAAAAAGTTATGGCGGAATTTCGCGACAATCTTGATAGTAGAGCATTACTCTTGGCCAAGCTGGTCGCCAACCATGAATCTTCCAAGCAAATCTCTGATCCGGCAGAATTGGCTTTGAATCAAGAATTGGACGTGAGAATCAGATCCCAGCTAGCAACCAAATCACTGGAGGCTGTTACTACGGCATTTCAATTAAGCGATGGCAGTCGTCTAAAAACAATTACTGCCCAAGAGCGGTCTGGCATCCTCGTCACGCTCCTCGTTTCTCTCCTTTTGATAATTGCGGTTGTGGCAATGTTTATAATTAACAAAACCGTGATCAAACCACTGACCGAATTACGCCAGCGGGCTGAAGAGGTCTCTCGGTTGGATTTTTCTACTACTACTACTACTACTACTACTGGAAAGGCTCGTGACGAAGTTGGTAATTTGGCCAGGAGTTTTCAGACAATGGTGGCAAAATTAAAAGAATCATACACGGGTTTGGAGCAAAAAGTAATCGAGCGAACGAACGTATTAGAAGTGAAAACGACCGAGCTTGAGCGAATGAATAAACTCATGGTCGGGCGGGAACTTAAGATGATTGAGCTAAAAAAAGAGCTTAACGACTTGAAGAAAACTCAACACTAAATAATAATTAATTAAGTCACTATGAAAAAATTTTTAGCATTAACCGTGGGCGCATTATTTGTGTTGTTTGTGGTGGTGTATTTTTGGCGCGTCTACTCGTTGCCCCAAAAATATACCGGGCCGGTTGAGAAAATTACGGTTGGCACGATAGCGGAATATTCTACTCTTGTGGCACTGGCACAGGAGCGCGGCTATTTTGCGAACAACGGTCTACAAGTTACCACCGTGGAACATGCGTCAGGCGGGCCGGCATTTAGCGATCTGTTAGCAGGCAAGGCAGACGTAGTTACGGCGGCTGATTTTGTGGGTGTATTGAATAGTTTTAAAACGGAAAATTTTAAGATCATTGCGTCAATTGCCAAGGTAACCGATGGGTTTGAATTGGTCGCTCGGAAAGATAAAGGCATAGCTGTGCCCAGCGATTTGAGAGGTAAAAGAATTGGGATTACTAAAAAAACTTCCGGCGAATTTTGGTTGGGAACATTTTTTGTCTATAATAACCTTTTAGCAAAAGATATCACCATCGTAGACCTTCCCCCGGATGCTTTAGAAAAAGCGATTGTACATGGAGATGTTGACGCGGTTCTAACTTTCGAACCGCATATTTTCAATATCCAGAATGTTCTTGGAGACAACGCGCTCATGTGGTCTGGACAGAATGGGCGCTCTATGTACGTCCCGCTTTTCGCAACTATCAACCTGGCACAAAATCACCCAGCTACGGTTGAGCGTTTTATACAGGCGTTAGTGGATGCGGAAGAATTCGCAACCAATAACAAAACAGAAGCTTTAAATTTAATAGCCCGCCATTTTAATTATGATGATGCTTATATGCGGGCTATTATGCCTAAATTTAAATTTACCGTTTCGTTTGATCAGGCCATGTTAATTAGCATGGAGGATCAAGCCCAGTGGGCGATGCAGAATAAATTGACCGACAAAACTGCCATCCCCAAATATAGAGATTATATGTATATAGACGCGCTCAAGAAAATAAAGCCAGATGCTGTTTTATTACGTTGACGACTATGCTTAAATATATCGCTACCCTCATAATATTAATACTGCTTGGCAGTGGTATTTATTTGTTCGTAACTAAGCCAAAAAATACTCGGCCGGTTGAAAATATTACAATAGGAGTAGTGCCTCAATTCTCATATTTAGTTTTATTAGCTCAGGAAAAAGGCTATTTTAAAGAAAATCGTTTGAATGTGATAGTTAAAAACTATCAGACAGGACCTCCGATTATTCAGGATATTTTGGATGGCAAATTAGACGCAGGTGTAACAGCAGAATTTGTTTTTGTGAGAAATAGTTTTAATGGGGAGGATATTAAAATGTTGTCCAGTATTAGCAACTCGCATGTATTACGTTTTGTGGCCAGATCAGACCATGACATTAAAACTCCTGCTGATTTAAAGGGAAAAAAAGTAGGGGTTACCAAAGGTGCTTCAACCGAGTTTTTCTTGGATAGATTTCTTGTATTTAATGGCATGACGTCAAAAGATATTGTAATTGTTAATCTTACTCCTAAGGAAATTGTAAATAAAATGCTTGACGGAACGATAGATGCTAGCATGCCTTTTAGCAATGATGTCTATACAATTGAAAATACACTTGGTAATAAAGTAATCAGTTGGGATGGTCAAGTGCAGGATAGTTATACCGTGCTTTTGGCCAAAGGGAAGTTTATTACAGATCACAAAGGTGCCATAGAATGGTTTGAAAGGTCTCTACTGCAAGCGCAAGATTATAGCGAAGCGAATAAAAATGAAGCGGTAGCTTTTTTTGCCAAGATTGCAAACTTAAATGACCAGGATGCCTTGAAGTTTTATTCACAATTCCGACCAGAAGTTTCTTTGTATCAGTCGCTTCTCTTGGTTCTAGAAAATCAAGCGCAGTGGATGATCGACAACAAACTCACCGATAAAACCGTTATCCCACATTATGTAGATTATTTTTATATTGACGCTTTAAAAAAAGTAAAACAAGAAGCGGTTACTATTTATTAATTGAATCATTTCATTTATGAAAAAAATAATTATCGCAGTAGCAGTAGTAGTTTTGGCAATCGTGGGAGGTGGTTTTGTTTTGTACAACAATCCTTTGCTATTAAAAAAACAACCGCCGGCCACCATTGAAAAAATAACTGTTGCC
>JAHFHV010000011.1 GCA_023246725.1 Candidatus Magasanikiibacteriota bacterium
TGCCCGAAGCTGATAAGGCCCCCGCTACCTGCAGGCCAGCGCCGATTGATGACGAAGCGTTTGAGATAAATCCGTTCCGTAGCGTGGCCAAACCATAGGTTTGAATAGTGCCGGAAGAAAATATATTACCATCGGCGCCAATAGCGCCATCGACAAAAAACACTCCCTGATTGAATTTAGAGCTCTGCTGGCCGAGAATAAATGATGTAGCGGTGTAAACGCTTGAGGAAGTGTTGTCTGTTAATGCCACGTAATTGCCATTCAGCGTGGTTGACACCGAGGCCGTGCCGACATGTACGCTGGTAGAAGCGTAAATGTTGCGAAAGGCGGTGTTGATTGAACCAATGTCTAAAGCGTTATTGCTACCTGCTAAAATATTGCCCCCGACCATAACGGTACTGGAAGCATTAAAGTTGCCGCTGACGTTAAGGCTGCTGCCGATACTGGACGAAGCCGAGGAAATAAAGCCGGCGAGCGTTGACAAGCCAAAGGCCTGCAAGGTTCCAGAGGCGCTGGTGTTGCCGGAGGAATCAATATAAAATTTGCCGAGGTTGCCGCCGGTCCCAACCGTTAAGGTAGATGAAACCGTGACAGCGCCGGATACCGAAAGCGTGCCGCCGATGCTGGAGGAAGCGTTAGAGATAAAACCACCGACTAAAGTAGCTGTTGGGTTAACCGCAAAACTAGTAACCGTGGTGGTAGCCACGCCGCTTAAAAACACACTGCTGGAGGCATTAAGGTTGCCACTAACGTTAAAGGTGCTGGTAACGGTTGAAGAAGCCGCAATGAAACCCCCATAGATGTTGCTGATACCGCCTGAATCTAAGATAAAGCGTGGACTGCCGCCTATCCACAGATCAATTTGCGCCGACTGCGAGCCGCTGCCATCAGCCGCCAGGCGCAATAGTCCGGCGGAAGACGAGACCACGCCCCGCAAACCGCTAAAGGCCAAATTATTTTCCGTAAGGGTTGACAAATTAAGGATTCCGGCTGAGGGGGGGCCGCTGCCAACATACAACGTGTTGGAGGCATATAGGGTGCGCCAGGCTTTAGCGTTCGTGCCTAAATCAAACAGATTATTGCTGTTAGGCACCAGGTGGCCAGCCACATTTAGCTGGCCAGTTATGGTGGATGACCCGCTTGACAGGAAACTCATCATGTTAAAACTAGCCAGTGTGCTGGTAGCAAAACCGCTCAAGAATACCGAGCTGGAGGCGTTAAGGTTGCCAGTAGAAAGCAACCCGCCGTTCGCAATGGCCAGGCCAGTGAGCGTGGTGGCGCCAGTGACAGCGAGAGTGCTAGAAAGAGTGGCGGCTCCCGCTACCAAAAAGGTAGACGAAGCGCTAAGCGCCCCAGCGACTTGAAGTTGCGCGCCAATGGATGATGAGGCGTTGGAAATAAAGCCGCCTTGGAGCGTAGCCAGTCCAGTGGTGAAAAGAGTTGAGGAAATAGTAACCGCCCCGCTGATTGAAACCGTGCCGCCAAATGATGACGAGGCATTGACTATGAGGGTGCTGGTGACAACTGTGGGGCCGGTAAAGTAGCCGCCGGTTGACGTAACCCGATTTAAACTAAAATTACCAACACTGTCGGATATAGGAATATACACGCTGGATGAAGCGGTGCTGGTAGCGGCAATACCGTCTAAAAAGCGAGCGTTAAAAGCATAAGGCGCGGCGGCTATTTGTTTGCGCGGCGACAGTGTTTCGGAACCAACTCGCACTTCTAAATACACACCGGCATTATTAGCAAAAATATCCGGACTCAAAGAATTTGTGCCGCTGCCTCCCAAATCCACGCTAAACAGGCCGCTGGACGGCGTTAAACTCAAGGCCGTGGGCGTGCCAACCGTACCGGCGGCCGTGTAAATAATATTCCCGCCCGTCAGCGCATCGTAGAGAATTAAATAAACGCTTTGGGTGGTAGTGGCGGCCAAGCCATTGGCGAGCAGTTTGGCCTGATAAGTAAGCAGAGAGGGCGGACTAGCCGCGGCGCGGGCATTTTGCCGGCTTAAAAAAAGTGGCGCGAGGAAAAAAATAAATAACAAAAACATGCCGATAACAAAAAATTGCCGGCCGACGCTATGGTGCGGTTTTGGGTTTTGTTTACTTCGCATACAACCAGATTTTACTTTGCTATTATACACTATTTTCTTCTTGATTTATACGGACCAAGGCTGTTGATAACTCTAAACTAAAAACACCGCCCGTATTTATTTTTTGGGCGGTGTTTTTTATCCTAACCAAGGTCTTTTTCGCTGGGCGGCAAAGGGTACTCCCCAGTAGCTGAATGAGGAGGCGCCGCCTCGCGTAGGGACAGGTCGCGACCTGTCTCTACAGCGGCCGGTGACGGTGATTCCGTAACCGGCGTGATTGGCGCGTTGTTGGCTGACGGCTTTCCCTTTATCATGGCCAAATTTAAGGCAATGACATCGTCTTCTGTGCCGGCTAAATCCACGGTATCGCTTTTTATGGATTGATAGGCTTTGTGTTCGCCGGTAACAAAATATTGGCTTTCACCGGCCAAAAAGTAATACCGCCCCTTACGATCCGTAACTTGAGTGCCCACCAGTTTGTTAAATTGCGTGCTAAACAGACGCGCCACGGCCTGGCCAAGCGGCGCTTTGGTGTCCTTATCGTACATAATGCCCCAGCTTTTAACTTTAGGCGCCCGCGCCAAACGGTAAAACAATAATAACAGGCTTAAATGGAGGCCGAGGAGCACCCACACATACCAGCGCGGTGAAATGTAAAGAGACAAGACGGTAACAGCCAGACCAACCCAGGATAACACCCCCTGAATATGCCGCCATAGGTATTGGAGATAAAAACGTTTCGGGAGGGTGGCATCTCCCAAAGGATCAAGCGGAATATTGGCGGTAATCACCGCTTCGGCTTCGCTCACGGCAATCGGCTCGCCATGGTAAATGTCCTGTTTGCTCCCATCGGAAGAAAAGTGTTTTAAAAGCGCCGAGGGAAACTGCATATTATTTTTTTGAACCTCAATACGATAATCCCCCGGGTCAATAACAAAAGCGTAGCGGCCTTTGCTATCCGTAACTTTGGATTGCAGAATGCGGCCGGTGGCGTTATTAATGAGACGCACCGTAGCCAAATCAATGGGAAGCTTGGTAAGGGTGTTATAAATTTGCCCCCACTTAGCGCGCCGCTTAATGCCGAGGAGCATAAGAGGCTGGAGGAACAAAAATCGCATCAAGGGGATCGCATCAGTTACAGTCATAAAAGGGATGGTGGCAACAGCTGTAACCGAAACCGCCGCGGGCGCCACCTGTTGACTAGCCGCTTTTTGCACCGCCGGATCCTGCTTGGCATCAGCTATAAATTGCGCGCCGCGCTTGATATTGGCAGTAGTGATTTCCGCCGCGTTTTTAACAACGGTTTTAATATTTTCATTTAAGGGCGCCCGGGGGTCAATATCAGCGATAAGGGCTGGCGGTTTTTTAACCAGCTCCAGCGCTTGGTTGATAACATTATTCTTAATTATAAGGCCGGGAATAAAGCGTTCAAAAAACCCAGGCTTGGTTAGGCGCAGAGCGTATTCGCTGTTGGGCACCATCCAAAAATACGTGCCATTGGCGTTGGTGATAAAGGGATTGGGCTGTCCAAACTGGCTGGCCGGAAATGGCTGGCCGTTAGCCTCAAGGAGTGCCATCGTGACACCGGCTAGCGGAGTGCCGTCATCACCGGCTACCGAGCCAAATGCCAGGCTCTGTAAACTAATGGCCGCCGAATCAAACTGGCCGTTGGAGTAGCTAACTTCAACAGACAATTGGTGGCTGCCAATGGCCGGAGCCGTAAACAGAGCAACATACGCGTCAGCGCTATTGTCATATTTCAAAGTATGCTCATCGCCGCCAGCAACTTTAATAATTAGCGAGAGCGGCGCAAAGGGCAAAGATTTTTTATTAACCGCTGCCATGAGCGACGTCCCGGCCACGGCGGAAATTTGCCCCCGATCCGGCGCTAGCGTAATTTTGTTATTCCCCGCAAAAAACAAAATGCTTTCCGGAACGAGACGGGCCGAGTCTGACACGGTAGACGGCGGCGGCACATACACGCTACCCTCGTTTTTTTCTTGTTTCCCGCTACAGCCTACAAAGCCAAAACACGCCGAATCAGCGCAATCAATTTTGCCGTTACTGTCGTCGTCCAGGCTGTTGTCGCAAATTTCAACGAACGATTCTTTCTTGCAAAAAATCGACCCCGTACAATCAGAATCAAGGCAATCAATTTTGTCATCTTTATCATCGTCCACATTGTTATTGCAAACTTCTTGAGCCGGAGCTTTACAGACGATATTGTTAACACACGCCGAATCAGCGCAATCAATTTTGCCGTTACTGTCGTCGTCCAAGCCGTTGTTGCAAATTTCTTTGGGCGGCGCTTTACACGCGTCGTCATTAACGCAATCTAAATCAGCGCAATCAATTTTGCCGTTACTGTTATCATCCAGGCCGTTGTTGCACACCTCTTGGCCCTGGGGCGGAACAATTGTGGCGGCGCCAAACACGCCGGGGCTGATATTGTCCGACGTATCGGAAGAAAAAATAGTATAAAAATATTTTATATTAAGCAAAACATTTTTATCCGTCACCGTCTCGGCGCTGCCGCTATATATCGCCGTGCCATCATTAATTGATTTGGCTTCTTTATTTACAGTGCGCACCACCGTGACGCCATTAAAATCCGGCACCGCCTGGAGCGAGGGGTTGGACCAGTCGACTTTAATAAAAATATTGCCAGTCGTAAGAACAAGCTTGGAAACATCGGGCGGCGCTTGGCTGTCTTTTAGAGTCCGAAAAACCGCCTCTTGAGTGGCAGCCGTGTTGCCGGACCCGTCAGTTGAGAGAACGCGGTAATGATACGTGATGTTGGGGACAAGGCTGGGCAATGTCAGCGCGTGATTTTTTACTAAAGCCGAATCCAGGGCCGTAGAACCATACTGGTTGGTAAAACCGTACTGCGTTTGGCTGTCAGCGTCTTCATTAGTTTGCCAGGCAACGCTGGCGTTGGTCGCGCCGGGCGTAACGGCTACATTGGAAATAACCGGCGGCGCAACATCATTGCTTTTGGTTTTAAATGAACCGGCAAAAGTTGCGGTTGCGTTAGTGCCGCCATCGGTTACGGTAATTTTAAAGTAATAGACTGTGCCGGAAATTAAATTACTGACAGTAACTTTATATGAACCGCCCACCGCGCCACTGCTGCCATAATTATTAGTTAAACCATACACAAAACTGGCCGAACCAATGCCGCCCGGGCTGATGGCGTTCCAGGTAACGGTGGCGCTCGTAAAATCGGTCGATGAGGCCACGTTGCTAATGGTGGGCGGCGCGGGCGGCGGTGGATTATTATTAAACCCGCCGCCGCCATTATTATTATTGTTGTTGTTGCTTGATGGCACGGTAAACCCAACACTAAAGCCGGTGGAGGTGGTGTCGGCTTTAGCAATCAAAAATCCGCCCAGCGCAAAGGTTAAGATCAGTAAGGCGGTTAAAAAAAATCGATAGCCACGGGACATATATTAATTCTGAAACATTCGTTTTAACGCGCCGGCGACTGGCGGCGTTTGCCTCGCATAGTTATGATGCCTACACAGCTAAGCAGAAGAACACCCAAAATTAGCAAACTCCACAGCGGCAGATACCACAACGTGGACGAGGCAGCCGCGGTCTGCTGGGTAAGCCCATACGTTACTATAAAACTGACTGTATAAATCCCCGGGCGCAGTCCGGGTGGTGATAAATTAATTGCTGGCGCGAGCCAACGCGTGGAGTCCGGCAACAATGCGTTGCCGAGCGGCACTGGCTCCGAAAAAATTTCTTTACCCTTCATGGTGGCGAGGCGAATTTCTCCGGCGAGCGGCACTTCAATACTGCCGGTATTGCGCATTTCAATTGTGGCCGGAATTGAATTCACGCGCCGGATAATACTCGGCAATTCAAAACGTGTAACATCAATATGTTCGTTAACTATTCCAGCGACTTGAATAGTAAGAAGACTGGTAACTTCTCCCGTGAGCGCCAGGGTATTGGAAGTGGCAGGTAACGAGGCGGCCACCGCCAGGCCAACATAGTGGCTACCGGGCGCGGTACCGCTGGGCGGCGCGACTGAAAAAAAAATTGAGCGCTCGGCGCCGGGCGCCAGAGTGATTGAGGCTGTTTCGGGCGCTACCCATTTTTCCGCCGCATCAAATCCGCTCCCCACTATGGTGCGGCCTTTTTCATCTTGCTTTACGCCCACCACGCGGGGGGCAATGGTGATGAGTGATGAATCCGAATTGGAAACAATTAATTTCACCAGCGCCTTGGCCCCGCCATCGGCAGTAATAGTAAGGCGCGCCGGGGACACAGTAATAGCGGCGGCGGGAAAAGCCAACCCCAGGCTACCAAGCGCTATCAGAGCGACCAGCCAATATCTATTTATTGTCATTCTGACCCCGCATTTGCGGGGGAAGAATCTAGTTGGCCAATCGCCATACGAACTAGGTCCTTCGCTACGCTCAGAGCCTGCCCTGAGCTTGCCGAAGGGATGATAGTGAAAGGCACAAGTCATACATATTTAAAGATTAAAAATTCGCGGCCAGTGAAAGCGTAATGGTTTGGCTATATGACCCGGCCGTGGAATTACTGCTGATGGACGCTTTGAGGGCAAGGGTTTCCGCGTCATTCGTTACCGGGCCGGCGTATGAGGCTAGAATCAGATTGGCGGCAATGGCTTGATCAGTGGTAAATGCCCGGTTATTGCCAGAAACGGCCACGCCATATTCTTCTGAACCGGCGGTGACCGCGCCGTCACTGACTCCCGTGAGACCGGTACCGGAAACACTGCCGATTGATAAGGTATACCCAGTGTCAGCGTTGGTATTAATGGTTGCTACAGTACTCGCGCTGGCTACCGCGCCTGTGCTTAAGGTGCCGAGGGTAAGAGAGGTTGAACTCAAAGCCAAGGTCAAACTGCCATCCTGGCCGGCCAAAAACCCGCCGCGAACAATGTAGGAGGTGCTGGTGGTATTGCTGGCCGGCGGCCCGCCAATAGTGCTAAATGTTGCGTAGGAGGTGCTGGTGGCTTCTACGCCGCCGAAAGTTATGCCATCAGCCGGAATACTATAACTGGCCGATTGCATGGCCGAACGAGCGGCGCGGGGAATACTAAAAAAAAATATCCCGATAATTAAAACGACTGTGATTGTTGTTTTTTGCATAATATTATATTGCTGAGACTGCATAAAAACATCGCCCAACTGAGACAATTGCGTTGTCCAACAACTATTCGCGCGCGGCAGGGGCTGGACCAGTAAGCGAATGAATTTTTTTAAGAATTTCCGGGTTGGCTGGATTTAATTCTTTAACGCGCGTGTAATATTGCAGCGCCAAAGATTTATCGCCGCGGCTTTCGGCAACCAAACCTAAACTATACCAGGCGTTGGAATAATTGGGCGCCAGCGTAACGGCTTGTTGCCACAATTTTTCCGCGTCACCGCGATCAACTCCTTTATTGCGATTAAATAGCAGCCGCCCCCAATTAAATACCAGGTCGGCCGTGGCCCCACCAGAGGCGGCGCCTGACTGATACGTTTTTATAGCCTCATCCAGCTGGCCGGTTTGTTCGTACACGGCGGCGAGTGAAATATACGCGTCGGCATAATCGCTTTTTAAACCAATGGCCGACTGGTAAGCTTCTTTAGCTTTGTCAAGATTACCCGCTAGAACATAATTATTGCCCAAGCGCCAGGCTAAAATAGGGTTGCTGGGTTCCAAATCCCGCGCGGCTAAAACTGATGTAATCGCCCAGTCTCTGGCCGCGGGCAGCAGGCTGGCGGCGTTCTCATACATGGTGGCCAAATTAGCCAGCATAAAAGCAGAATGTGGGGCGTTATCGGACGCTAGCCGCGCGGCGTTAACGGCCCGCGCTAAAACGTTTTGGGTCGCGGCCGCGTCCGGCAAAGAAGCCTGGCTCAACGTCACCGCCTTGCTAAGATACACTTGCGCCAAAGCCGCATAAAATACATCGCGACGCCCATTGAGCTCAATGGCTCTGACAAATTCGGCTTCGGCTTTTTCCGCATTAACCAACCCGAGCGCCCGAGCGTAGCGGGCTTCGCCCAAATACCAGCGCGCGCCCCATGCTCCGCCCAGCACCGCGGCGGAAATAAGCACAATGACAACGGCGGAAAACGCTAAATTGTGCTCGGGCGTATCCCGGACCGACAATTCGGCAACACTCCCAAATTCAGTGGAAATCTGTCCAAAACCGCTCACGAGTAGGCCCAGCAGCAACCACCACAGCCACCAGGCCACTGGTCCAAAAAAAACTGCGCCGGTTAAAATAGACAGCCCTAACCAAACAAGCCCCACCGCCAAAACTTCACGCCGCAACCTGTCGTCATCATCCTCGGCGCCAAGGATTTTGCCCAGCCGTTTGACGGTAGCGCGATTCTGAATCCAGATTAGTAGCAGCCGTCTGGCAACGAACGCCACGAGCGCTATAAACAATCCCGCCAGCAGTATTCCCCCTTCCGCCAGAAGCGCGAAGAGCGACCCAAAAGGATGGTTAAAACGCACGTACCAGGCCACGGGGTCAGTATTAAAATCAGCCGACCGGAAACGCGAAAAATCCAGCGCAAACGTGCCTGGCCCGGAGCCGATAATAAAATTTTTAATTCCAAAAAGCATGGTGCGCCCGGTGATTATGGTTGAGACCGCCGGGTTCAGTATTAATGCCGGAGGCGTGTTGATCTGGAAGTAGCGAGGCGTATCAAACACAATAAAAACTGCCGCTACCAATAGCAACGCGAACAAGACGGCCAAAAGATAGGGGCGAACCGAACGCGCGAAACTGACGCCAAGGATGAGGAGCAGCATGATCGCGCCAAGCAATATCCACCACACCATTTTAAAATTTAAGAGCACAAGCGCCGCCAGGGCCAGGAGGCTCACGGCCGTGTAGAGGGCGGTGCGCGCCAGCCCCAGGCGCGGACGAACCAGCATCTGCCCGGCCGCCAGCATAAACACCGCCACTAGCCAGAGGCCAAAAACAATATTCAACGGATCAATTAAATTGACGAGATTTGTAATCGCGCCGAATAGTTTGGCAGTGGCCGGAACAGTTAACAAAACCAGCCAGGCGGCAGTAACGCCGCCCGCGCCAATCACACAATCAACCAAACGCCGCCAGCGCGCGGCGGTGTTAGTTTCTTTAACAATTAAACCATACCACGCCGCCAAAACCAGCCAGCCCACAACATTCATGGTAAAATAATCGCCGCGCCCAAACCAGCTGTCAAATGGAGAAAGCGAAAACACGGCCGACACCGCGGCCGCCAAGATCAGCGCCAAGACCACGGCATCAAGGCGCGAATAGCGCACAGTAATTTTTTTGGTTGCCATTAACCGCACGAGGAGCGCGATAAGGCTTATCAGCACAAGCCCGGCCAGCCAATATTGTTTGGGCACGACATAAGCATTTACTAAGCTCCTGTCAACAAACAAAGGCATGGTCAGCGTGGTAAAAATAATCAGGGCGTATACCACCTGGTCGCCATAACGCCACCCGGCAATGGCTTTGCCAATACTATGTAAACGGCTTGCAATAGATTTTGTAATAGGCATAGCACAAAAAATAAACTCGCCAGAGGTTTCTGACGAGTAGTATAACATACAACGCGCGCCATGGACAATGTTTAATTTGAATTAAGGCCGCTATCCGTTGTCATTCCGAGCGAGGCCTCAAGGCCGACGAGGAATCTCTGTCCAAATACCGATATCCCGGCACAATTTTCAATCTTTTTTGATTAAAAACTCTGGGGGAAAGGCGCGACTTAGGTAGGTGCGCGCCAGGAACCTATTGACTGGCCGCTTCTTCGGCCAAAGCTAGCCACCACTCGTCCATGATCGCCATCACCCGCACGAAGCCGCGCTGGAAGGCCGCGCGGTCTCTCTTGGACTTGAGGAGAGGCGTGGCAGCTTGCCTGAGTTCTGCCTCGTGGCTCGGCTCCCACACCTTGAGGTGCAGATTGAAGAACCAGATGGTTTCGGTGGCAAGCGGTCGGCCGCGCGCCAGGTAGCGCACCAGGTGCAGCATTACCTTGAGTTCCGGAACCGCCGTATCTTCCAAGGCATAGGCGGCCCCCACGGTCCGGAGCGCGTTCTGGCTCCGGAGCTCCTTCATCATGCGGGCAAGGAACCGCTCGGTGGCGGGTGAAGCGCGTTGCCACGGCGCGTCAAAGCCAAATTCAGCACGCCAGGCCTTTGCCAAGAGTATGTGGTGGGCGACCCCAGCGGAATCAGATCCCAGCTCCTGCCCAATGTTCCTGGCCAGCTCTGCTGCCACACCCTGCCAGCCCCGCCTCATGGCTGTCTGCAGGGCATAGTTCAGCATGAGCGCGACATACCTCGTGAACACCTGGTACTGCACCAGCACGTGCTCCAATCGAGCCTTCTCCTTGCTCATGGCGACCGGGTTGGTTTTCACCTTGAGGAAAGCCATTGCCGCCACCAGCGCCTGAATCGCCTGGAAGAATACGGATGTCTCCATTTGATCTCCTCTTTTCTTTACTTGTTTTTTATCCCAATTATCCGGTACTTCCGGACTTATGGAACACTCAATCTTACTCTTGTTTTTTATATTTGTCAATAATTTGTATACTATTTTAAATACATATTTTATATTTACTTGACTTTAAGCTAAATAAATGATATAAATAATTTTGACAACTATCGTACACGAATTTGCAAATATCGCGGATAATGCAAATACGCAAATGATACGCACGAACAATTATATCCGCGTATTCGCTATGATTCGCATCATCCCAGATTCGTGTTTATTAACAGTCTATGGAAATTCAAAACCAACTTCGTCTCGTCGGCCTTAACCATTCCGAAATTACGGTCTACCTTTTTTTATTGGAAAATGGCTTGGCAACGCCTCCGGCTGTTGCGCGTGGAACTAGAATCACCCGCACAAATTGCTACAACATTTTAGAAGAGTTACAAACCAAAGGTTTAATTGAGGAGCAAGCGGTTGGCAAACGCAAAGCGTATTTGGCTAAAGACCCCGAAGCCATACTCCGAGCCCTGGAACAAAAAAAAGAAGCGATTGCTCGCATCCTGCCCGATTTGCGCGGCCTGTATACCTTACAAAAAAACAAACCCAAAATTCGCTACTACGATGGCCTGGAACAGATAAAAGAAATCTATTTGTCTACACTAGTGTATACAAAAGTATATGGACTGGGCTCAACCAACAAACTTACCGAGCTTATGCCGGAATTTTATACGTACCACCTTAATGAAGTAAAAAACCGCGGCATTGTATGGTATGACATTTTATCACGCTCATCGGAATTAAAAGGCGCACCGGAGATGAAAGACATTCTGCGCGGCCTGTATGAAGCCCATTTTCTACCACAAAAATACCATGATTTTCCCACCGACATTCTTATTTATGGTGAGAATATTGCCTTAATTACGTTAGAAGAGCCAATTTTTGGCACGGTTTTAAGCAACAAGCTACTGTCCAAAACCTTTGCTATAATTTTTGACGTGCTCTGGCATGTAACATCCCCTCTTGTCCCGCCACAGTGGGATCCCGCTCATCGCGGGGCCTGATTGTGATTCGGGGGTGGTGGGAGGTGCCACGGGAAACACAGCTTTGATAAACGTGGCGTCCATGCCCACCCATGTTTATCAAAAAACAATTTGTAGCATTCGGAAATTAGTCCCGTAGGAGCGGGATCCCGCTCGCGGCGGTGATAGATTCGGATCAAAATTTGTTGATTCGGATTATATTTGTATACACTAGTGTATACAAATATGCACAGATACACACACTTATGCACCGAGTTATCCACATTAAACAAAAAACACGCGCCTTGAGCGCGAGACTGTAAAACTCACAATCTCCCCTCATTTACACCGCCAACAGCGCAATGCCGAGCGATAGCAACCCGACAACCGCTAGTTTTACTCCAAATCCTTTTTCTTTAAAGTAAACCTTGCCAAAGCCCACTGCCCACAAGGCTGCGGTAGAGCGTTTAGCGGCCGTTATAATTGAGGCCGGAGCAAAGCTAAAAGCAAAACTTTCCACAATCACTCCAAGCCCCTGGGCAAACGACTGGGTAAAAAATACTGGTTTGGCCAGCCATCGAAAAGGGTTTTCACGGCGGCGCCACAGCGCGCCGCAGAAAAAATACGCTACCAATATGGCAATAATAATAAGCTGATCGGCCACCACCGAATTAAAATTGGTGATATTGTATTTGTAGAGCGACAAAGTAATCGCCGCGTTCGCGGCGCTGAACAACACAAACCCTAGACCGGCTTTCTTAATGCTTCCATCCATAAACGTTATTAAGAGTGCCGCCATAATTATGGCAATTCCTAAAATTTTAAGGCCGCCCACGCTGTACCCCAGCGCTATGTCAATTATAACTAAAAGCGGAATGGTACCAACGCGAATAAAACTAAACGTACTGCGGTCAGCCTTGGTAATGGCCAAAATAGTAACGTGCGCTTGAAGAATTTCTAAAATAACCCGGGGTATAAACGTGGGCAATGACGCCAGAGAAAACACAAATGTTGAATGTTTAAAGAGCGCGATAGCGGCAAAAATAATCGTGCCGCAGAATAATTGCAAAAAGCCCATGGTGTATAGGCTTTCGCGACGGAGCTTTACTTCCTTTTTGCCAATGGAGTCGGAAATTTCGCTTAAAAATGAGCCGAGCGAAACCAAAAGAATACCGAACATATATTTTTACCAATAGTGCTAATTACAATAGACACGCTGGTTGCAATAGCAATGGTTTTCGACGCGAGGACACTGGCCGAGCGAGCAAATTTTCTCCAGGCCGACAAATGAAAAACTCTTCCCTTGTGGGGAGAGCTTTTGCATCTTTGCTTTTACTCTCACCAACGCTTAAGCCGCCTTAAGACCTTTGTTGTTAGACCATAGCTTTTTTAAAAGACCTGTATTGGCCTTAATATCCGACAATAATATTGTTGCAATCTCGAGCTGGGCGCTGTTTTTTGTTCCCTCTCTTAAGGAAAGGCTGTTTTTAGACGGGACAGCTTCATCATCTACCGCCATTTCCGACCAAGCAGTTTTTGCCAGTATAAGCGCGGGCTCCTGCACTTTATATGCTTGGCCTGCTATTTGGCCGTCAACCACCTTTTCCCTTATTTCTTCGATGTTTCGTATAGAAAACACCTGCCATTCTTTCCCGTTATATTCCACGGCATCTCCCACTGCCAATCCCAGGCGAGCCAAGGCTTCTTCAGCGGCTTGTTGCAACGCTGTTACCTCGGCGGTAACAGCGGATTCGCCAGCGGGTTCAGCGGCTCTGCCCGGAACAGGCGTGGATTTTTCTAAATACTTACTACAAAATTCCCGCTTGCCAGCTAACGCCGGCACGGCCTCCAGTTTTTCTATAAAAGAATTGTAGGCGGCTAGCACTGTTTCGGTTCGTTTGGCGTCCACTTCTGGTTTTTCTTCCGCATCCAATATAACTTCTCCCTCATTTAGCACATGATACAAAGCCCGGGCAATTTCCTTTTCACCATGCGCGCGGCGATCAATATCGGCAACACAGGTTCGGTAGGTGTGTTGCCCACACTCAACAATTTATCAAGTCCTTGCCGGCTAATCGGATCGCCTTGGCTGCGTTTTCCCACGTCCAGTCCAAGCCACAGCGCTTCCCCAACTTTAGACTGGTCAGAACCGATGTCCGGCAGGCGGAAAGCGCCCACGGGAGATGGCTCCAAGTTAGGGTTAGTGGGAGAATCAGCCGACGCATTGCTACGAGCCGCTGGTGTGGCGGTTCCTGCGCGGCTTTCGGCCTCGTGGTCTGGTATAGCAATCATAGGATTTACAATTGGCAATCCTTCGTGAAACATAGTATTTTATTCATAGGTAATTATAGCATATTTTAGGCTGTTTGTCAAGCTACATTTGCCTTGTTTTAAACAAAAAACCGTTCGCGATACTCCCTGCTGTAGCCTCGAATTTAGAGATTACAGCAGGTTGGCGAACGGTTTTTTATTCTCCTCCCTGCCCCGTAAACTAACGGGGGCTGCTTGGCGCGGCGCTCTCTGACGATGGGTGCCTCACCCGGAACGGCGGGGCGGCGGGAGCGAGCACCCGGGCAAGGGAGCGTCGCTCACAAAGGCGAGAATGCGGGAGTGGTAGTGATAGAGCTCTTGGAGAGCCCGGCGGGCCTCGGAATCTTCTGACCAGAAGAGAAACTGGGTATTGGGCGCGTGTCGCAATGCCCGGTAAAGCTCTTCGTTGGCGCCGGGGTGCAGTATCCCGCTCTTGCCCACAAAACAAGGCCCGAGCACAATTACCTGAAACTCCAGCACCTTAGCAATCACCACCGCTTCCCGATAGCGGCGCTCCACAAACACCATCGCTCCCGGAAAGAACAACCAGAGCACTGCCTTCATTCTGGCGAGCCACATCAGGTCGTCCCCGACAATCAGGATGTTCATGGTATTTCTCCTTGGTTGGTGTACCTTTATCCTAACGTAGCTTTTAAAAAACGTCAATAAAAAAAACTCTGACGGGCAGCTGGTCTCGTCTTGCCAAAACAATTTTTTTTGGGTAGAATAGGCAGGGATTTAGAATCCCTGTGCCGCCCGACTCGCCCGCCTGCTATCGCCGCGCTCAAGCACTGGCGGGCAGGCAACGGATACCCGGTCCCATAGTTCAATGGATAGAACAAGACACTCCTAACGTCTAGATCCATGTTCGACTCATGGTGGGACCACTAGATGGCTGGGTTTCCGCCCAAGGCGGATCAGACCAAACAACTTGACGATTCGTACCGA
This sequence comes from Candidatus Magasanikiibacteriota bacterium, assembly GCA_023246725.1. Lineage (GTDB taxonomy): Bacteria > Patescibacteriota > Patescibacteriia > Magasanikbacterales > GWA2-37-8 > SICD01. The sequence goes on from JAHFHV010000011.1 coordinate 14,849, forward strand.
GGACACCAAATTAATCATAATCAATTATATATGGATGAAGCTACTCGACAAGCCATTCTCACAGCTGATATTGTGATGCCAGCCAAAATTCGTGTTGAAAGTTACCTTGCTTTTAAAGTTTCTACCACGCCTAATGAACCGCCGACATTGGTGGCAAGAGGAAAGATGGGTGGTCCCGAGGCACAAAAGCTTGTTTCCGAAGCCGAAGCTAACGGAGCTGTTGTTGAGTATACGCTGAGAGAAGAATTTGAATCGCTGTATGAGAAAGCCGTGATTGGCGAGCCTTTAGATGAGGAGTTGTATGGTGAGGCGAAGATGTTGCAACACATGGTGAGGGAAAAGGTTGGCCGTTTAGTGGCCGAGGGAGAGAAAAGAGGTGAGTTAACACCATTCCGTTCGCCCGGCCGCCAGAAACAAAAACGGTAACTGTTAGAAAGGGCCTATGGTCTAGTGGTATGACGCAGCATTCGCATTGCTGAAGCCCGGGTCCGATTCCCGGTAGGTCCACGATTAAGGCATTTTTACCAGCCGCAGCCTCGCGGCGTAGGCAGGCGCACCTGCCCGCCTTTGGCGGGTTGCCAAGACGGCAGTTCAATTCTGCCTAGGTCCACAAATAAAAAATCCCCTTCGATTGTGCTTAGGGGATTTTTTTATTCTAAACATTTTACTTTTTTCTTCTTTTAGCCGGCACGCCTACCTGCCAGCCTAATTCAAATAAACCCTTCAGGATATTGGCAAGGCTCCTGCTTTCCACCATAATGCCCATGCGGTTGGGTTTTTTAAGAAGCGCCATCACCACTTTATTTTCATAAATATTAATTTCCCCGCCAAATTCCAGAATTCCCGGGAGTTGTTCGGGCTTAATCCAGCGGTGGTGGGTGTAAGTAAATGAGCCTTTATAATATTTCATCCACTCTCTCCCGGCCGGAGTATCAAGCATTAAAATGCGTTCGTGAATTTTTCGTTTACTGCGCTCGCGATTATATTCTTTGCCAAACGAACGAAACTCTGGCGCATCCCAGCCATCTACATCCATAATGGACAAAATTTCTTCTTTGGATTCGAGTGTCTCGGAGTATATTGATTTGATGCCATCAGCCCCTTCTTGGTAGCGCACCACGGGCTTTTCGGCAATTTTGTAGAGCGAGATGAGTTCTGGCAAGAGGCGCTCGGTTTCTTTGGCGCGGCGCTCCCATTGGTTTTTCCGGTTGGTGACGTATTGTAAAAGACTACGCGGATGGTTGGCGGCGTATTTTATTTTACTTCCCTTGCCCGAGGCGCGATCTACCAGGCCGTTCACCGCGAGTTTTTCTAAAACATGGTAGCCGAGCGTGCGCGAAATCCCCGCTTTGCTCGTTACCTCGGTAACAGTTGCCGGGCCAAGCTCAAGCAGAGCTTCGTAGACTTTGGCTTCAGAATCTTCCAAGCCTAGATTTTTTAAGATGTCTGACATACCGAAAAAATGAAGAATGATAAATTAAGAATGAAAAATCAATTGCCAGTGTACCAATTTTCAATCACCAACGACATTTGGACATTAAAAATTTGGGTGTTGATTCTTCGTTCATCATTCTTACTTCTTCATTATATCACACTTATTATTTTGTGTAAATCTCAATTTACACTTTTTACTATTTTCTTAATATTTGTTTAATATCGGCTAAATACTTGTGCTATTTTTGTCTATTACTATTCACTAATTTGTAGATACTAGGTAGAGTGCGTTGTTAACCGTACTCTCGCGAATGGGCGCGGAACGGGGTTAATACATTCCGATGGAGGCCACATGGATACGCTCATCGCCAGGTTCGATCTCAGAGTCGACTTCCCCCTAGAGGAACTCTTGGAGCACTATCAGCAGGCGCTCCGCGATCATTCCAACCTCGTAAACGGTGAGCGCGAGTTCGAGGCGCGCCGTTCGGAGGTGCTCAGCCTCGCCGGCGAGACGGGCGCGGTGGAGGGCATCATCGACTACGCTCAGGGGATTTTTTGTTTGGAAAAACGTTGCTCAAAAATATTTTTTTACTGCCGCGTTATCGCCGCCAGATAATTTTTGAGGAAAAAAATTGTTTCCGCTCGGAGGTTGGTTTTTACCCAGGTTTTTTCTTTTTCATTCACCAACTCGCCTAAACCCCTCATAATTTCGCTGTCTTTTACGTTGGAAATTAAATCAATACAATCGCGCAAATGTTCTGGAGTAGTTTTTTTAACGCGACGCTCGATTGCTTCTTTGTCAAAGCTCCAATTATTTTTGGCAAAAAAATAAATGTCGTAAATATCGCGCGGCGCCATTTCGCGTCGTTCGGTTAAGGCTACCAGTTTGTTGGCAAAGGCGTACTCTGGTTTCGCGACTAACACGGGGACGCCAAGAAAATCTTTCATTTCGTAATGCTCTCTTGGGTTCACATCGGCAGGGCGAGTATTTATTTCAACTTTAATATTGCGATCTTCTTGCCCATATGACAATAAAAAGAAAATTGTAAAATACTTGGTGGCTTTATCTTTAACGATTCCATATTTTTCTACTATTTTTTCTACTTTGGTAAAAACTAACTGCTGATTAGCTTCAGTAGGATCTAACAAATCAAAATCCAAATCAACCGAGAAACGGGTGAGGTTGTAAAAAAAATACGCGCAAGTGCCGCCCTTAAAGCCGAGTTTGGAAGAAATGGAAATGTCGGAGTAAATATCACGCAAAATTTTACCCATTATTTCTTGGTGTTTTTGTTTATTGAATATTGTCATACAATTTTTTAAGTCGTTTAACAAGTTGTTGGTTGTTATATATTTTTACTAACTCAAAACACACCTCCCAATTTATGGGCCGAATATTATCAAAATAATAACGCGGAGACACATACAAGGTGTCGAGGAACGCGCGCTCCGGCGTGGCTTGACTCGTGTTACCATCATTTATAATGCCGCTGGGGTTATAGAGGACGCGGTCTTTTATTTTTCTAAACGTAAAGGTATTTTTGCCAATAGAGACTGTTTTCGACCACGGCCCCGCTAGGTAGATTGTTTCATAATATTGAAAAATCATGCCGGCCTCGCGGAGCACGGTCTCAAAACTAATATACGATGGCGTGTACAGACTGGTGGCCAATTCCTTGGAGCTATACTCTTTATTTTTTGCGAAAACACCACGCGTTAAGCGCAGTAAATAACCGCTTTTTATACAATAGGCTATTCTGTTTTTTAGCTTGACTGCGTCGGTGATGCGCCAAACCAAAGTCAAGTCTTTTGTGTTAAAAACCGTATTTTTACTTTGATAGAGTGTTTTGACAAACTTATCCATATTTGTGAACTGGAAGTATTACTTTTTCATACTTCCAGTATACATTATTTTGATACTTTTGTCAAGAGCTTCGTAATTTTGCCGGTTTTACATTGTTAAAGCGGCAGGCAGGCGGCGCTGACGGTAGAACCAGATAATGATCCCAAGGCCGCCAATAACGATTAACCAGGGCCAGAAATCACCTACATAGATGTCAACCAAATCGCTTATGCTTATCCACTGAATAAAGATGGTGCCGTTCACCGTGGCCACAGAATCAACAAGCGTTTGGTCCTGCTTGGCCAAGGTTTCTGCTTGTGAGTTATAATATTCGATTTGATTATTAAGTTCCGCCAGGCGGTACTCATAATTTTTATTTTCACTTGCCAGGCTGGCTTGTAGACTGCGAAGTTTTGTTTGTTCGGCCGCGCGCTGTGCGGTTATGGCTAAGAGGCGCGCCGGGTCGGTAGTAGCCGCGGCTTCGGCATTCAGGCGCGCGATATTTTGGTTCGCGACATTAAGGCTGTAGGTAATATTTTTAACCGTGGCGCTGTGCTTCTTGGTAAGATCGGTTTTGTCTTTTATTACGCTGGCCAAGGTACTGGAATTAGCGGCGGTTTGTTCTTCAATGTTTTGTTTTTGCCCCAGCATATTTTGTACAACCACTGCTTCGGTATAAAACCGCTTGCCCACCAAGCTTTTCAGTTCAATTTTAAATTGATCAAAGCGATTCTGTGGAACCGCGAAACTCAAGCTGGCGTACCGCTCGTTGGTCGCGGCGCTGTCTAGGCGCCCGCCATACCCGCGCACCATGGTTTGCGCGCGGCTGGAGATGGTACTAACATCGCGCGTTCGTATAGTGGCGTTATAGTCGGTCTTTAAAAATTCGCGCGTGTCTTTAATAGTAGGCTGGCCGTTATCCGGCGGGTACGGATAATAATCCGGCGGCATTGGTTCTTCGTACCTTATCATCTTCTCTGACGAGGGCGCTGTAATGCCCGCGGAGCCAGCTGATTGCAGATTGCGAGCGCCGCCAATTGTGGTTTCGTCTTTAGATTGAAGGCCCCGAATCGCGCTCTCGCCTTCAAAACCACCGGCCATTAGAGAACTCACTGTTTGATCACTTATTGCTTGATTCTGGCCGCCACTTTGGTTCTGCCTAGTGCCAAAGTATCCGCCAGCTACTACCAGCACAATACAGAGCGCCAGTGCCACATGTTTTTGCATAAAAATAATTTTCATATAATTAAATAGAGGAATAGAAATATTTTGACTATGATTGTCCGGTTTTGTTGTCATCCCGAGCCGAGTCGAGAGCCTGCCCTGAGCTTGTCGAAGGGAATCTCGCTCGTCCAATGGTACTGGCAATATCTGCACCAGACGAGAAAACGATTTTTCCGCAGCTTGATTAATCGCGTACTCTTCCAACTTTTCACTCGTGCGCAATAATTCTTTTAATTCATCCGCCTGCTCCGGGAATAATTCTAAGATTTTAGCCGTTGACTGGCCGCCGGTTTTAAACTGAATAACTTGGTCAAGAATTTCGGCAAATTGTTCTTCGTGTGTCATAATGTGAAATTGGGTTGAAAACTGACGAGACCTCTCCCTGCCCTCTCCTTTGCCAAGGAGAGGGTCGCGACGATTCCTTCTCTCCTTAGCAAAGGAGAGAACGGGAAGAGAGGTCTATCTCAAATTCTCACGCAATGCCTTAAGGGCGCGGCACTGAATTTGGCGAATGGCCGCGGCGGTTTTATTGAGCCTCCTCGCGATATCATCTGTTTCTAAACCTTTAAAAAATTTAAGCTCAATCACTTCACGTTGTTCGGCAGATAAAACTGTAAGCGCCTTCTCAATCGTGTCTTTGGCAGCCAGTGTTTCCGCCAAGTTTGTTTGGTCGGCCAATTCTTCGGCTTCGCCCAGCGCCACCTTTGTTACCCGCCCCTCTTTGGCCCAATGATCCGCTAAGCAGTGCCGCGCCACGGTAAAAAAGTAGGCCAAGGGGGAAATATTCTGGTCGGTAAAACTGGTCTTGGCGGCATAGACTTTTAAAAAGACCGATTGCGTAATGTCTTCGGCGGTTTGCGAGCTCTTGATGCGGCGCGCTAAGTAGCGGAAAACCGGGAGGTACCATTGCCGGTATACGGCGCCGTAGGCCTCTTTGTCGCCCGCTTTGGCGCGCTTGAGCAGATCCGCGCATTCCGCTGAACTACGTATTTCTTCCATAGCAATTGCTGTTCACTATATATAACCTCAAAAATGGTACAGGTGTGACACGGCTGTCATGTGGCGCTTACCCTTGTTCTGTAGTATACTATAGATACAGTATTTTAGCCTTGGAATGAAAGGAGGTGAACCTTGGTTATGATGAAAAATAAAGGTTTACACATGGTAGCATTCTTGTTACTTATTATTGGCGGCTTAAATTGGCTTTTAGTTGGCCTGTTTAGCTGGGACGTGGGCGTGCTGTTTGGCGGCATGAGCGCGATGGTGTCGCGCGTTATCTACGTGCTCGTCGGCCTCTCCGCGCTCTATATCCTCGCCACCCACAAAAGCTGCTGCAAAATGTGCGGCACCAGCGGCGGAATGTAATTTTTACTCTTCAGATAAAAAAACGACCCTTCTACCCCGCATATCCGGGGAGGGGTCGTTTTTAATTGTCATTCCGATGACGAAGGAACCCCGACGTTACGTCGGGGTGTCCCAATCACTAATCCCGCACCACTCGAATCTCAAATAGACGAGATCCCCCGCAGTGCGGGGGACAATGGTTAAGTGATCTGGGGTATTGTCCGTTCAACTTCTTCTTTAAAAGATTTGGCCCTATCTAAAATTTCACGCAGGCGCTTAATATCGTCTTTAGCGTCTTTCAAATTTTCTTCAATCCGGCCCAGGTCTCTTTGCAAATCATTCAGTCTCTCGCGGTTAGTGCCGCGCATCAGATGCAGTTGGGTCTCAATCGGCGCTTGATAATTTCTCCTTTTTTCTCCTTGGGCGCGCGATATTTGCCAAGGGTCGCGCCGCACCGATTTTTTAAGTTCCGGACGAATGCGGACTAAAATAGCTTCAACCTCGCTACGCAACTGCCTGGCCTCGGCTACTCGTGCTTCGGGCGAAAGAGATTTTAAACGATCTTCTTCGGTCCTGCGCTCTGCTTCCCATTTTTTCCACTTAGCTTTATCGGCGTCTTCGGACGCAATTGCCTGGTTCATTTCGGCAAGAATTTCGCCTAGCTTAGCCGCATCCGGCAGTTGTCTTTTCTCATGTGGGGTGCTTTTAAATCTTTCTGGATCAAAATAGTTATCATATTTATAGGCAAAACGATACTGCCCGCCCTTCAGTTTCTCTTGTAGTTTTACGGCCTCTTGCCACAAGGCCCAGGGTTTAGTGATGTTAGTTTCAATTTCGGTTTCCACCCGGTCGCAAATTTTGTTAGCTTCGTCAATCGCTCCGCTCTCTAAGTATTGCGGAACCGCTCGCAGCCTTCTTTTTAACCATTCAACCGGCTCATGCCCGCCATTCTTAGCTGTATAGGGATTAGCTACGTCAAAACTGCTTAAGATTTTTTCTAAAATCGCGGCTCGTTCATTAAGTGTCGTTCGCTGTTCTGGTGTAATGGCCCGGAGGCGCTCTAGGCGGGCCTTGTCCGTGGCATGAAAATCCTGTCGCCGCTTGGTTGTTTCCGCGGCATCTTTGGTAGTACGACACAGGCCATAGATTAGTTCAAAACCATTGCCGCTCTCGCGGCTTCCCATAAAAGCCGGCGTGGGGTAGAGCGGTTCGCCATTTTGAGCAGTATAGTATGGCGCAATTGTGTCAATCACCGCTGCTCCGGCTGGCGGAATGTCATCATCAAAGGCAATCGTGTGCGGCCATCTTTTGTCTTTATCAGGATATTTTTCCCAGGCTTTCTCACGGTTACTGTGGTCAAGTATTTCCTGTAATTTGGAAATATCCGAGGTGGCGTCTTGCGAATTACCGACTTCAAATTTTATCGGCAAAGAATTGGCCGCTGAACCAACCATGATTGGCGTGGCCGAGGGAATTGATAGCAGAGCCTTTTTTTGATCTTCCCGATGTAATTGTACCTCTATCTTAGTTGAAAAACCCGGAACTTCTAAGTCTCGCTCAGCGGCATCTTTAGAAACATACCGATACCAGAGTGGAAACTGCTGGCCTCCAATGTCAATTGATGCCGGATAATTTTGTTCCACCTCGGCAACAATTGATTCTTGGCCGGGGAAAATATCGGCCAGCGTTGCGGTAAATTCTTTAGCGTGCGCCTTGGCTGCCTCCACGGTAGTAATACCGCCTAGATCCGTAAGGCGGCGCTGATACCAGTCTTCAAGCTTAAAATCAGACGTAAGCCGCCCCTGTGAGCGAGCGTGCCATTGATACATTTTGCCTTCAGCCACCAAGTCTATATTCTGCCACATAAACGGCAGGTCATTAGAAAAATTCCGTTCCGTGAGGCTGCCAATTTGCGCTAACTCATGCGCGAATACTTTGACGGCCGCTTCGCCGCTGGCTTGTTCCACAGTCCTTTTTACAGTTGGGCCTTCACCGGAGGCCAGGGCAAAATCCTGCCTGGTTACCACCCCGCCATGAGCCGAGGAAAATTCCGCTCTAGACTGATAGGCATGCAAGCGATCGTCCCCAACAATGGCGGCCACGACTTCGGACGAAACCGGATGAACGCCAAAACCAACCATTTTGTTATTAATTTTACCGCGGCGGGCAATGATGGCGGCCGGCGGCAAATGGTGCGATACCGCGGAGGCCTGGAGTGGCGCAACCGCTGGTTCATCGGCCGCGTGGAAGTTTGTCATTTCTCTCTCTAGCGTATCATCCAGAACCCTGTCGGCCTCTCTCCATATTTCTTCTTGTTTCCACTCTGGCAGCCGGCGTACCCCCTCTTTTGCAATCCATCGCCCCTTGGCTCCTTGCGGCGGATGGGCGTACGGCTCCATAAATTTAATCCTGGCTGCTTCGGCCGCTTTCCAGGCCGCGGCTTCGCCGGCTTTTTTCTTCACCGGATCTAAATCGCGCAATGATCCTTCCAAAGATTTATATCCCGAACCTTGTGGTGTTTTGTTAAGGACGCGTAAATCATCCGCTTGGTTATAGCCAGCCAAAATAATTCTATCCAGTTGCGCCGGGGTAAAACGATTCAATTCCGCTTGCAGGCTGTCACGGTCGGTGGCTTTAATGTTGGTCTGCGCTTTTAGATGTTCGGCCACTACCCATAAACCGTAGGCGCTTAAACGCTTGTCGCGGCACCAGCGGTCAAACTTTTGCCAATGTTCATCGCCTTTATCCTCGGAATTTTTAGGAGCAATAACATCCAAGACGCCGTTAATGCCTTCGCCCGGAGTTATGGCCGCTTTAAATACCCCCAGGCTCCTGGCCCAGTCGGAGTTGATCGGCAAGCCCGGCAGATTCAATTTTTCGTAGCTATTAAGATGTAAATTGCCCCAGGCTTGCTCCACATGCTCATCATGCTCAAGCTGGCGATAATGCCGTCCTTCCGCTCGTATCATCTCCTCGGTAGGGCCGCGGTAGATGTTGCCCGGGCGCGTGCCGTTTTCCATGTAGCGCATCATCGCGAGCATTACCTGCAGCGCCCGCTCGCATTTTAATTTTTTGGCAAGCTCTAACATGCGCTCGCGGCGTTCCGCAAACTGCGGGTCGTCTTCCCACACAATATTTTTTTCAAAATTAAGAACTTCCGGCGCCTGCTCGGCGCCTTCTCTACTCGGGGACGATGATTGGTGCGGCGGCCGTGGGCCGCGGTCAAAGCCTCCGCCTCCGCGCGGTCGGCGATATCCTGGCATATGATTTGACAAAATCATGCGATTCGTCAGAATCGTGCTGCGTACTGTCCTTTGAAACGCAGCCCGAGTCCTTTGAAGCGCGGCTTTTTACAAACCAATTAAACACAGGGAATTATATATGAGCGAGCGAAATTTGTCTACATTGATTTGTTTGGTACCAAGGTGAGACGCCTAGAATTGCTTTTATTTTTAAATGTTAAATGTAAAACCTTAAAAATAAAACCGCGCGTACTGATTACACCAAACGCGCGGCTAAATTTAGGAGCTATGTATTCTGTTGCAGCCTTTCCAAAAAACTTTCTAGTTTTAGATTATATTTTTCTCCGGCCAACAAGGGTTTAATTAAATACATTTGTGAACCGTACTCTTTTTTAAGTTTTGTCGGCCCATGGCTAGTTGACCTGTCTATTTCGTTGGTCAACGTCCCTGGTATTTGAGCTAAAACTTCTAGCTCGTTTAGACGATGCCACACCATATCTAATTGCTCTGCGTTGTTCCCCGAAAAATCAACAGCTAAACTTCTTAAACTGTCAACTGCTCGCGCATATTCTGCCAATAGTGGTTTAGCCTTTTCAAATTTTTTTGTTCGTACATTCTTAATTTCTTCAAGAATTGGATTGAGGATGGCCAAATAACTATCACAGACCTTTTTGAGCGCGCGATTTGTGAATGTTCCGGTGTGCCTATCTTTTAAAGAATTTACTGCCTCTTGCGCGGCTACCACGCTACCATAAATTTCGATGGCATCAGGAGCTTCTTTTCCGCGCTCTTTTCTTCTTGTTATCATACCCACTAAATCACCAATTTTGTGCATGGCAACTCCAGCCGCCTCCTTTGTTTCTGCTTTAGCTTTGTCTGAGGCGCCGCCCAATTCAGCAATTACTTTTCCAAGCTTATGAGGCACGCCCTCGGTAGCTTTGTCGGTTGTTTTATAAAAACCATTTACGATGTCGACTAGCTGCCGTTCTGCCGCTGCTAGCTCATCCTGTCTGTATTTCACCGAACTAAGCCAATCTTTAACTTCTTTAAGAAATTTTAAAATCTCCACTCTTCTTTCCTTGCCTTCAGCGCGGGCATCATCCGCCAAACGATCGCGCAACGCTTTGTTGCCCGTCCCTGATTTTTCTTTCATGGTAGTAACTAATCTATTGCTCGTGTCAGGTTGCGTTGTGGTAATGGGTTTTCCGCTTGGATCGGTCTCAACTTCTCCAAAATCAGAGCCTCCTTGCAGTTCGTTTATTTTGTTAACGGCTCTCTGGGCGTCTTCTTCCGCCTGTTGTTCATCTTGCGCGAAGCCAACTATTGTGGCAGTAACTTCTGAAGCTACCGGATCGCCTTTATGTCTTGCTTTAGTTGCAACCTCTTCGAGCTCCTTCTTGGCTTTTCCACTTTCTATTTTTGTTTTATACGAACTTTTCTCCTCAGCTATAAGCCCTTCACGTTCCCTAACTTGACCCTCAATTGTAGCGTCCGCTTCGGCTTGGCGCTCAATTCCAAGACGCTCTGCTTCGTGGCGCGCTGCCTCTTGCGCGGCTAAGGCCGCGGCTATTTTATCTCTAGTTTCAGACATAATGTGTAATAATTAAAAGTGTATGAACTCATTTAGCATACCCCCCCCAACGCCTTTTGTCAAAAAATTTTTACCACACCCAGCTACCACGCTAAATGATAGAATGTAAAAAGATTGGCTGTGCGCGGCGCTGGTAAATAAAATTTAAAAATTTTTAGTGGATGAGAATAGCGCCTAAAAGCCGCGTTTTATCCACACCCGGCATTTGCCATTGTTTTAAGGTCGTAGTATACTACTATTGGTTTCACTTTTTTATCATTTTTAATAAAAAAATGAAATATATTGATATAGAAAATAGCTTAGTTAAGCTAAAACCAGTTTTTACGGCTAAGGATATACAATTAGCTGGTTTTAAGGTTTTCCCCTACCAATTGAATAGGTGGGTAAAGGCTGACTATATACAAAGACTGGCCGCCGGACATTATGTATTTTCTCGATCTGTTGTGTCCCCAGAACACATTGCCAACCAATTGCGCCAGCCGTCCTATGTTTCTTTAGAGTATGCGCTGTATTGGCACGGCTTTACGGTTGATGTTCCCTTTCATATTACCTCGGTAACAACCAAGACTACCCGAACCATTATGGCCGGGCCGTCGGCTTATAGCTACTTGCACGTAAAGCCGGCATTATTTTGCGGGTTTGCTGCTATTGAACTAGGCGCCGCGAACGAGGCGGGCAAACGATTTTATATTGCCACACCCGAAAAAGCGCTGGTTGATTTATTGTATCTGCGCCCCAACGCATTTAAAAATAACAATCAATTTACCGAAGCGCGGTTTCATGAAGAAGAGCTGAAAGCCAAACTTGATTGGCGCGGCGTGTTTGCTATTTCACAGATCTATAATAATAAAAGCTTGCGAAAACGGCTCGAACAGTTTAAGGAATATATTTTTTCCTGCTAATTATGATGAACTTAGAAAACATTGTGGCATTCTCTGCCCTCAACGGCTTTCCGCCGCATCGCGAGCGGCAGGCCATGGCGGAATACCTGCAATGCCTTATTTTGCAATCGGTGGCGCGCCATAGTTTGCCGGGAAAAATGAGTTTTATTGGCGGCACCAGTTTGCGTTTTTTTTATAACTTACCGCGTTTTTCCGAGGATCTTGATTTTGATAATTTTGGTCTGAGCGTACATGATTTTGAACATATTATTGCCGCGGTAGTTGCAGATTTGTCGCTCCAGGGTTTTGTGGTTGATTCGGTCGTAAGAATAAAGGGAGCCTATCATTGTTATATTCGATTCAATAATTTGCTATTTGAAAATCGATTGTCGCCCCATGCGGATGAAAAAATTCTGGTTAAAATTGACACCGCCCTCCAGGATTTTTCGGTGCAAACGGAAAAAAAGTTTTTTAACCGCTATAGCATCGTGGAGGAAGTAGTGGTAAACCCGGCGGAAATTTTAATGGCGCAAAAAACGATTGCTCTGTTAGAGCGATCCACTCCCAAGGGGCGTGATTTTTTTGATTTTATATTTTTAGACGGCTTTACCAAACCCAGCATAGCCTATCTTAAACACAAAATCGGCATTGGGGGGCTGTTGGAATTAAAAGAAGCTGTGCTTAAACGGTGCGCCCCGTTAGATTTTGACGCCTTAGCCAAAGATGTTGCCCCGTTTATTTTTAATCCCAATGATATAATCCGCATCACTAAATTCCGCGACTATATTGCGGGGTGGCCGGCGGCGTAGCGGCACGGTTTTAGTCTGAATTGGACTAATTGTAAATTGAATTGACAATTTGTCCACTTTGATATAGACTAACGACATAACAAATTTATTGAAAATTATGTATATCCATAGAATTTTAGAAAGAAAAATTAAACAACTGGCTACCGGCTATCCGGTAATCGTACTCACTGGGCCGCGGCAATCTGGAAAAACTACCTTGGTTAAAAAAATATTTCCTGAAAAAAAATATGTGTCATTGGAAAATTTGGACACCAGAGAATTTGCCAGGAAGGACCCTCGAGGATTTTTAAAAACGCATAGCCACGGCGTAATTATAGACGAGGCGCAAAATGTTCCCGAATTGTTTTCATACATACAAGAAATAGTTGATACCAATAAAAAACCTTGCGAATTTATTTTGACCGGTTCGCAAAACTTTTTACTAATGGAAAAAGTGAGCCAGAGCCTGGCGGGCAGAGCGGCCATTACAACGCTTCTCCCTCTGAGTACTGAAGAAATAACTCCTAAAAATAAACGCATGCGTTTAAACCAACTACTGTTAGCTGGCTTGTATCCCGCTATATACGAGAAAAAAATTTCCGCCAACGAATGGTACCAAAACTATATAAAAACGTACATTGAGCGGGATGTTCGAATGATGAAAAACGTAACGGATCTTAATTTATTTCAAAAATTTATTAAATTATGCGCGAGCCGGGTGGGGCAAATTTTAAATCTCTCTTCAATCGCCAATGATTGCGGAGTGAGCCATAATACTATCCGGGGATGGATTTCCGTCTTAGAGGCCAGTTATATTATTTTTTTGCTGCACCCGTATTATGAAAATTATAGTAAACGACTAATTAAAATGCCAAAAATATATTTTTATGATACTGGTTTGGCGGCGTCTTTATTGCATATAGAGAGCGAGGATCAATTAGATAGCAGTCCAATTAAAGGCGGCCTGTTTGAATCGTTCGTTATTTCTGAAATAATGAAAAATGAATTCAACCGCGGCTTATCACCGCATATTTATTTTTGGCGGGACAAAACGGGGCGTGAAGTAGATTGCGTATATGAAAACAAAAAAAAATTCGCGATTGAAATAAAGTCGTCGGAAACGATACACGCTGATTTTTTCAAAAATTTAAACTATCTGCAAAAAATTTCAAAAAATACTTTTACCAGTTCTATTTTGGTATATGGGGGGACTGAAAAACAGATCAGGAGTGACGCGTTGGTTTTGGGCTGGAATGGCCTTACTGCCGAACTGAATAAATAAATGTTTTACATTAATATTTTTTATGCAAACAGCGCTTTTTAGTTTATTTATCATTACTTTTTTGCATAGATTTTAAAAAAATGGCGGCGGACGTGGAGAATTTCCTTTTTAATCGCGAAGATCGTATCCGCATCACTAAATTCCGCGACTATATTGCGGGGTGGCCGGCGGCGTAGCGGTCCGGTTTTACATCATTATTTTGTAATATATGCCAACTCCTTTCTTGCTAATAATATCTGCCCTTGGCTTGGCTATTCTCGCTGGCCTCTTTTTGCTGTACAAAAAAATGTCCGAGGATGGGAAGCCCAAAGAAGGCGAACAAAATTTATTTTTAATGTTACAAAACCAAATTCAGGAACTGTCACGGTCTAACCTTGAACTGCAAAAATCAATTGATCAAAAAATGGCGGATACCAATAAAGCCATGGCCGAGACGCAAACGAATTTACATAAAACCATTCAAACGCAGTTTGGCCAAAGCGCCAAAATTATTACGGACGTGACCGAGCGATTGACGAAATTGGATGAGACCAACAAACAGGTAATGGGTTTTGCCGAACAGCTGGAGAATTTGGAAAGTATTTTGCAAAACCCCAAACACCGCGGAATACTCGGCGAGTATTATTTGGAAAATGTGCTTAAAAACGTGTTGCCACCCGGGAGCTACCAGATGCAATATAAATTTACCGATGGCGATATTGTGGACGCGGCCGTGTTTGTAAAAGATAAAGTGATTCCGGTGGATTCTAAATTTAGTTTGGAAAACTATAACCGCATGATAGTGGAAAAAGACGAGGGGCGTCGCGAGGAATTGGAAAATGACTTTAAACGCGATTTGAAAAATAGAATTGATGAAACCAGCAAGTACATTAAACCAAAAGAAAATACCATGGATTTTGCTTTTATGTTTATTCCGGCCGAGGGGATTTATTATGACCTCTTGATTAACAAGGTGGGCGCCGTGAAAATTAACACGCATGATTTGATTGAATACGCCTTTAAGGAAAAACATGTGATTATTGTTTCACCCACGTCATTTTTGGCCTACTTGCAAACCGTTCTCCAGGGCCTGCGCGCCATGCAGATAGAAGAATCGGCCAAAGATATTCGAAAGCGCGTGGAAGAACTGGGCCGGCACCTGTTGGCGTATGATGAGTATTTAAAAAAACTCGGCACCAATTTGAGTACAACGGTGAACACCTATAACACGGCCTACAAAGAGTTTGGCAAAATTGACAAAGACGTGGTGCGAATTACCGAGGGCACGCGGCAAGTTGAGCCAATGCAGTTGGAGCGGCCGCTCCTTGAAGAGTAGGTCTTGACTTTTTCTTGATAATCCATTAGTATAATCTCACTTCCTAATAAACTAATTACCAATTCCGCCAAAGGCGGACCCGCCTCTGGCGGGAACTAATAACCTCACGTTATGCCTAACAAACCAGCCGGACGAAAGGCCCTGCGCCAAACCAAAAAACACG
>JAHFHV010000012.1:0-12696 GCA_023246725.1 Candidatus Magasanikiibacteriota bacterium
TGCCGGTGCCGGTGTGGGCGTGGTTGAATTGGACGATGAACGGCGAGACCTCTCCCTGCCCTCTCCTTTGCAAATGAGAGGGTCGATTCCTTCTCGCCTCCGCAGACCGAAGGCCCTCCGAGGAGGGTGAGAGAACGGGAAGAGAGGTCTGGTTCGGCCACGTCAATTCTTTACACTTCATCACCTGGTGCGGTGGCAGATATTTTTTTAAGGGGCCAAGCCATTCCAGTTGCGCAAGTTTTTGTTCTACGCGGTTGGCTAGTTCGGCTCTCGGGTTGAGAAGCCGCCAGCTATGCTCTTTGCAGATTTTTTCTATGCGCAGGGTGTTTTTAAAAACGAGAATGTTGATGAGCGAGTGAGACCTCTCCTCCTGTCCTCTCCTTTGCAAAGGAGAGGAAGAATCGCGACCCCTCTCCTCAGCAGAGGGGAGGGTAGGGAGGGGTCTGGCGTTCAATTTCTTTAATAGCGCAATAGTTCGTGGGTGCTCTAGAAGCTCGTGCGTGTCTAATGGTTCTTTGGCATTAATTATAAGAATGTTTTTATGCTTCCGGGTCAGCTCCTTTGCCAAAGGAGAGGAGTTTGTTATAATCCAGTAACCTTTGGTTGTTATGGGCAGGCTCAGGGCGCGTTCAATATCACGCGCTATGTAAACGACAGGCCATAAATTAAGGGCTTGGTGGAGCTCTTGCATATGGAGAAAGTGTAACAAAAATAAGTGATTTTGGCAACCCGTGACACGATTCATGATACACGTAAAACGATTAATAACACACGACACGAAATGTATAGTACATATGGATAACGTCTACAAACAACTCAAACTGTACGGTAAAGTCAAACCAAATGTACTGCTGTCTAAGTTCAGCAATTTTAACATTGGCGGACCGGCGGATTTTTTAATTGAAGTGACAGAAACGGAAAAGGCAATTGCTTTACTAAACTATTTGTCCGGAGAGGGGATTGAATATTTAATTTTAGGCGGAGGCTCTAATGTACTTTTTCCGGACGATGGTATTAGAGGAGTGGTGATACGAATTAAGAATGAAGAATTAAGAATGAAGAATAATGTGATTGAGGTTGATGCGGGTGTGCAGTTGAGTGAATTGGTAAGAGCATCTATTGAGCATAAACTGGCGGGCCTGGAATGGGCGGCAGGGATTCCGGGGGCTGTAGGCGGGGCAATTCGCGGCAACGCCGGCGCGCATTACGTTTTTACCGGGGGAGAGATTAAAGATAGTATTACCAGCGTCCGAATGTGGCGTGACGGTGAGGCGCTAGAGCTTACCGCCTTGGAATGCGAATTTGGCTATCGCGATAGTATTTTTAAGCATAAAACCGACGTTGTTTTGTCCGGGAAGTTTGCATTAGCGCCCGGGGATGCGAAAAAAAGTTTGGAGATGACCCAAAAAATTATTGCCGAGCGCAAGGGCAAGCAATCGTCACAGCCCTCGGCCGGGAGTTTTTTTAAAAATGTTCCGTTAACAAAGTGGAAACAAGACCAGAGCAGGCTCCCTGCACGCTTTTTGAGTTATAAAAAAATCGCGGCCGGCTGGCTTGTTGAACAAGCGGGCCTTAAAGGGTTCCGCGTGGGTGGTGCGATGATTTCGGAAGAGCATGGTAATTTTATTATTAACGCCGGAGGGGCCACCCAAGCGGACGTTTTGGCGGTAGTTGATGAAGTAAAACAACGGGTGTATACTACCTATGAAATAGAGTTGGAGGAGGAGGTGCAGATTATTCATTAATTTTTAGTTGTCATTCTGAGCAAAGCGAAGAATCTAGTCTCGACTGGTATAACAACGGCCAACTAGATCCTTCACTGCGTTCAGGATGACAGTAAAATTGTTGACCCATATGCAAATTATTATTTCCGGTAGGGGTGTAAAACTTACCGACGCAATTGAGGATTACGTGAACAAAAAAATTAACGGATTGGAGAAATTTTTTAAGGGCATTATTCGCGCCGAAGTGATTGTGGGGATGGAGACGCACCACCACAATAAAGGCGAAATTTTTTACGCCGAGTGCAAATTAGAAGTGCCCGGGCACGATGTTTTCGCCAAAAAGACCGACAAGACGGTGTATAGCGCCATTGACGCCATGCGGGATTTTTTGGAAGGGGAGTTAAAAAAACACAAAGCCAAACTGCACGGCAACGAGCGCAAGAAAAAAGCCAGTCGCCGAGACAACAAAGAATACCATGATGAATAAATCCGAAGCACGAAGTTCGAAACAAATTCCAATTACCAAAATACAAACTAGGCTGTAGAAAACACATTAACAATTGTCATCTTGAGCCCCGCATCTGCGGGGCGAAAGATCTCTGTCCGAAAACTAGCGAGTATAGGGTGATTTAAGACAGAGATTCTTCACTGCGTTCAGAATGACAGTTACTTTTTAATTTTTCCACAGTTTTGAAATGGGAGTTGTTGCATATTGTAAAAGTGCCTTTGTACAAGCCTATCAGCGCCTTTTAGTGCCGGTGGGCGCTTTTATCATTTCTTTTGGGTGGGTATGGTACCACGTGAACCGGCATGAGGCGTGGCGGTTTATTGGTTTAACCTATTTAGCCTGGATGGGTTTGTATCTTGGCTGGCAGGCGCTTAGATTATTGTATCTTTATTTAGTTCAGCATTACCGCGCCAGCGCTTTTTGGCAAGATCAGTTTTTGGAATTTTTAAACGAACTATTTTTTTTATGCTCCCTGTGGTTCGGGGTATTTTTTTTACGCAATGAACTGGTCGGCCTGGCATATGTTGTAAGTATCGCGTTCGTGGTCTATTTTAGGACGCGGCAACTGCTCTGTCGCCATCCAACCCCTGCCCCCTGGCTAGCCGCTCACACCTGGTTTTTTACGGCCGGGATTTTTTTATTTATTTTGAACGCGGCCGTGCAATACGCGGCCTACCATTATTACATTTTGGACGCTAACGTAAAATTTTATAACATTGTGGTATGGCGCGCCGCGGCCATGACGGCGCTATGGATGCTGGGGCTTGCCCTGGCGAGTTTTTCGTACGGGCGCGTCCGTAATCGCGTTATCCGCTTTGTCCCATTTGCAGTTTACATGTTTTTATTCGCCTTGTTTTTAGTGTTTTGGACGGTGAACGTGGGCATTTTGTATTATTCCGGACTGTACCTTAGTCCGGTGGCCTTAGAGCACGCCTCGGGCGCGTCCGGGGCAGTGTTTAATCCATTTTTTATTTCCGTGATAGGAGCGGCGATTGTCATTTTTTTGTTATGGCTGGTTATCCTGCGTTTTGTTATTCGCGCTCACACAGCAGAGAATCGGCACGCCTTTTTTTGGTATCAGCTTACAATGGCTGGCAGCGCGATTGTTTTGCTTTTTGGGCTGTCTTCATTTGGCAATACGCCGGAGCACGCCGTGCTTAAATCTTTTCATGATTATTTCTCGGGCAATAAAAAAAAGGTTCCGCTTAACAGCGTCGTGCAAAAGAAGCTTGAGAGGTTCGGCCTTGCCTACAATCCCAGCGCGTTCTACGTGGCAGAGAAGCCGTTTGTGTTTAATCCAACTTCAACCGTTAAACTGCTGCCGGATCGTTTTTATAGAGCCAAGCCAAACATTGTGATTATTTTTTTGGAATCATTTTCGGCGCGCCTGAACGGCGCGTATAATTCCAAATTAAAGGGTTTAACTCCTGGCCTGGAGGCCTTTGCCGGGGACCCGCATACCACGGTATTTAAAAAATATTTTAACGCTTCCACGCCTACCATTACTGGCACCCTGTCGCAATTGTGTTCGTTATTGCCGCCCACGGGCCACGAAGAAATTCAAAATGAGCGCAAACTGCAAAGCCATCACCTGCTCTGCCTGCCGGAGCTTTTAAAAAAGGAGGCCGGATTCAAATATGCCGCTTATGTTACCGCGGTGGATAAAAATTACGCCCATAAAGACGGCATATTTACCAGCATGGGCGTAGACAAAATTTTTGGCACCGCCGAACTTAATGAATATATACAGGGAGAGCCGCTGTCGTGGGGCTATTCGGATCATCAATTGTTTCCGGTGATCTGGCAGTTTATGCAAACCGCGCCCCAGCCGTTTTTAATGATGCTGGCCACCGTGGATACGCATCCGCCGTTTAATTTGGCACAGGACGCGGTGAATTATGGCGATGGCGGCCAGCCGGTTTTAAATATGTTTCACACTACCGACGACGCGTTTAAGCAATTTTGGGAGCAGTTTAAGGCCAGCTCGTTTTACAGCAATACGGTGGTGATTACCGTGGCGGACCACGCGATTTTTCCGGGTGCGCTTACGAAGGATATTAGGGGCTGGCCCGAAAGCGACGACATAAAATCAGCCCAGACCTTTTATGACCAGAACACGTTTCTGATGTATGTGCCGGATAGTGTGTTGCCCAAAGTGGTTGATGAATACGCTTCCGGCCTGGACATTACCCCAACACTGCTCCAGATGTTAAATATCAATATTCCCAATTCGTTTGAAGGGCATTCTATTTTTGACGATAGAAAAAAATACCCTAATTTATTAGGAATGCACGAGCTGGGCCTTTACATTAACCAAATTGATAGCCTAGGCAAGCGAAGAATAGATTATAATATTCCCAGCGAGATTAGTTGTACGGAAACTGTTTCACCTCAAGACAGTAGGGAACTTACCCTCTGCGATTACGCGCATTTTTATAAATGGAAACGGCAAATGTTTGAAGAGGGGAGATTTTGGAAACACTAAACACGATAGACGATAGATGAAGAATGATAGAAATCGATCTGTATCGTTATGCGTGAATCGTGTATCGTAATTTAATCTGCGGGGAAAATTAGCTTATCATTCTCATCGTAGAGTAAAACGGCTAGCACCGGGCAGGCCTGCGCCGCCAGCATAATAGTGTCATCATCAGTGGAGTTGGGGTCAACTACGTAAGCTAAATTTTCCGCGTCCAGCTGAAAAACGCCCGGCGCCACCGCCACGCAGGAATTAGCGCCAATGCACTTGGCGCGGTCAACCGCAACACGGCGGATTTGTCCGCCGTTTTTTATTTTTTGCGAAATTTCTTCCGGAAGATCCGCTGGTAGTTTCACGTCGTCTGCCATAAAAATTATAAGTTTCGTTTTGATTCATGCTCGGGGGGAACAGACTCGCTTTCCTTGGCTTTTCGCAACTGTTCTATTAGCTCTGTTTCAGGTACGCCAAAATAATTACGCATAAATTTTTCAATATTTTCACAGGGCGTATTTATGTCGTCATAGGTCTTGGCCCGCTCCAAACTCTGGAGCATGCCAATTAATCGAGTTATATTCTCATACACGGCATAATCGGAAATCATTAAACCGCTCTCTTCAAGTCTCGCTTGTATCATTTTTTCCGACGCTCGATCATCTAAACAATCAGTTAAATGGTCGATAACATTTTCGTTATCCAGTGGTTCGGCCAATTTTTTTCTATCAATCGGCAAATGATCCACCATAATTTTTAGGAGCATTACGTTTACATCTTCTAAAAAGCCGTCCCAGGCATCTCTAGTCACCTGCTTTTTTCCATTTTCGTCATGAGTAGTATTATATATGTATTGTGCCAAGGGGGAGGGAAATTTTAATCTCATACTTTAAAAATCCTTAATTAACTCGTCTAAGTCCACAGCGGCCTCTGCGTTTAAATCGCTTAATTTTTTGCCAGTGTCCGCTTTAACTTCATCCCCAATTGTTTGGGCGTCCGCGTGGCGGTACAAAAGCTCGTCATTCACTACCACGTTTGGCCCTTCTTCGCAAAAGCCAACGCAGGCACAGTAGCCAAGGTCAGCGTCAGTCATTTTTTGTTCGTTGACAAAATTCTGGAGCGCGTCCATTATGCCCTTTGATTTGCGATAATTGCAATGCGGCCCGGCGCAGACACGGATTGTTTTCATAACACGGATTACACAGATTCCATTTGGAGATTACACGGATTATACTCCCAGCATCACGCGGAGTTCCTCGGGCATTTTATACGGCGGATCAAAAGTAATAGTAAGAATAACTTTTTTTGCGCCAGCTTGCTTTAGCGCCTGTTCAATTTCTTCATTCAACTGCGGCCCCCAGGGGCAAAATGGCGTAGTGTAGGTCATCAGAATTGTAACAACATCTTTCTCCACTTTCAAATTATAAATCAAGCCCATCGTCCAAATGTCAAATCCGACCTCTGGATCTTTAACGGTTTGAAGTGTTTCAATAATTTTATTTTTGGTGAGCATAGGTTCAATTGTCATTCCGACCGAGCTCGCGCGAGCGGAGGAATCCCTCACACCAGTCAAGGGATTTCTCGACTACGGTCGCTTGAGGCGACCTTCGCTCGAAATGACAGGGCGTTAAATAAATTGCTGATAACCAGCATTCTCTATTTCTTCCGCTAACTCCTTCTTTCCACTGTTCACTATCTTTCCCCCCACCATAATATGTACAAAATCCGGCACCACGTATTCTAAAATCCGATTGTAGTGAGTAATTAAGAGTATTCCATGCTGTGGGGAGCGGAATGTATTAATTCCCTTGGCGACAATTTTAAGTGCATCCACGTCTAGCCCTGAATCAGTTTCATCCAAAATGGCGTACGTTGGGTTCAGAATCAGGAGCTGAAGAATTTCCAGGCGCTTGCGTTCGCCGCCCGAGAACCCAAGATTAATGTGCCGCCCGGCGAATGATGGGTCAATGCCTAATTCTTTCATGCGTTCATTTAGTTCTTTATGGAAGGTAATAGGGTTTTCGGTTTTGCCGCGCAAGGCGCCGGCAGACAATCGTAAGAAACTGCTGATGCTCACACCAGGAATTTCTGGCGGGTATTGCATCGAAAGGAACAGTCCGGCCTTCGCTCGTTTGTCCGGCGATATATTCGTGATATCTAATTTGTTTAATTCGATTTTACCATTCGTGATTTTGTATTTTGGGTGGCCCATTAAAGTATTGGCAAGCGTGGACTTACCGGAGCCGTTGGGACCCATAATGGCATGCACCTCGCCGGGTTTTACTTTTAAATTAAAACCATGGACGATTGGTTTGTCGCCTGCAGAGACGTGGATGTTTTTTATTTGGAGAGACATACATTTACGATACACAATTCACGTATAACGATACAATCGCGGGTCGTTCTACGTGTATCGTGTCTCGTGTAATATTTTTTGCAGAGCCGAAAAACTAAGAAGGTAACACCGCAGCCGTGTCGGGTTTAAATTTAATCCGCTTATTTTGATTATTTCATCAATTGATAATTTTTCTAGTTCAGACCGAGTTTTTCCTTTTATATAATCCGTGAGCAAGCTGGCGCCAACTTGGGAAATGACGCACCCAGCGCCTTCCCAGCCCACCTCGCTAACGCTATTATTATTTAGTTTAATAAATAACTCAATTTCATCCCCGCAGAGGGGATTATGTATTTTATACTGTAGCTCGGCGTTCGTCAAAGCGCCCCGATTAAGCGGGTTTTTATATAGGTCCAGGAGAAATTCAGAATACAGGTTATCCATACTTGATTTGTTTTTGCAATTTGTGGTAGGCTGGTTGGTGAAAGGAGCAAATATCATGGACGTGAGGATACTCTGGCAAGCTGTGGCGGCAGGAGCTGCAATCTGCAGGGCGAAGGGAGGCGGTGCTGAGCTGTTCGATTTGGCTCCGGAGGGAGCCGACACGGATCCGCGTCTGTTCCTGAACTGGCTGACCAAGCTCGCCGGGGAAGATAAGCTCGCCCAGCATATGGTGAGACTGCTCGGATCTGTCATGGAAGTCCACTGATCGCTAGGACAATAAGGAGGAACCCATGAAACAAGCTGCGAGGCCGACGAGGCCCTCGCGAGTGGATGATGAGGCATACGCCCCATCGCAACGTCCGCTCAAACCCGCCTCGTCATCCACTCTGTGTTCACCATAAAATTGATGGGCACGGAGCGGATGTGGATAGAAAGCCTTGACAGGTTCCAGTAGAATATGGTAACCTAATAATGTATAGCGTGCCAGTAAATTACTGGTATTACTATGTGTCACATAAAAGCCTCTTCAACCGAAGAGGTTTTTATGTTACCATTTATCTTGGTGGTGCGAACAGGGCCAGTAGTGTATCAGGTGAGCACGCTATATTTGACACATAGTAGAACGAGTTCGAGTCTCGTCTGGTCCACCACCTAAAGCAACTCTCTACTTGAGGGTTGTTTTTTTATGTAAAAATCTCTCTCGCTTGTTTAATTCCTTCAATTAATTTATCAACATCTTCCTTGGTAGAATACACACCGAGCGAGGCGCGGGCAGTGGCGGTGAGAGCGAGGTGGGTGTGGAGCGGCATGGCGCAGTGGTGGCCGGCGCGGATGGCGACGTTATTTTGGTTTAGAATTTCAGCCAGGTCGTGAGGGTGGATGCCGGGGAGCGTAAACGAGACGACACCGATGCGGTTGGGTGGTTTCAAACTGTCATCCTGAGTGAAACGAATGATCTCTGTCGGTTGGCCAGTTGAGGGCAGAGATTCTTCACTGCGTTCAGAATGACAAATTGACGGACCAATAATTTGCACATCATTTTCTTGCAATTTTTCTAACAAATATCCAGTCAGTTCAGTCTCGTGCTTCATTATGCTTTCCCAGCCAATCTTTTGAATAAATTTTACCGCTGCGCCAAGTCCAATCACACTCGCAATATTTTGGGTACCAGCTTCAAAGCGCTGTGGTACTTCCGTCCAGGTGGCATTTTCATAACTCACTTCCAACACCATATCACCGCCAAACATAAACGGTTCAATATTTTCTTCCAGCATTATTTTTTTACCAAACAGTACTCCGGTACCGGTGGGGCCGTACATTTTGTGACCGGAGAAAACTAACCAGTCACAGTCAATATCTTTTACGTCAATCGGGAAGTGGGCAATGGCCTGGGCCGCATCGATGATGGTAATAGCCCGAAATTTTTTAGCCAACGCAATAATTTCTTTAGCTGGATTCACCGTCCCTAGTACGTTTGAGGCAAGTGTGAAGCTGACAATTTTGGTGTTGGCATCAATTATTTTTTTGGCCGATTCTATGTCGAGCGAGTATGGCGAGTCGAACCTCTCTTCCCGTTCTCTCCTCTGCAGAGGAGAGAAAGAATCGCTACCCCCTCTCCTTAGCAAAGGAGAGGGTAGGGAGAGGTCTCGTTGTAGTTCAATAAATCTTATTTCAAATCCATAATGTTTAGCCATTTGCTGCCAAGGAACTAAGTTGGCGTGGTGTTCCAGGCGCGTTAAAACCACGTTGTCCCGGTGCGTTAGGCGACCGCACAGTGTATACGCGAGCGCATTCAGACCGTGGGTGGTACCGGAGGTAAAAATAATTTCGTTTGTTTCCGCGTTCAAAAATTTGGCCACGGTAGCCCGGGCGCCTTCATATTCATCCGTTGCCTTCACCGCAATATCATACATCCCGCGGTGCGTGTTGGCGCGGTATTTTGTGTAGTAGTCATTCATCGCGTCAATCACTACCTGCGGCGTTTGGGTTGTCGCGGCGTTGTCAAGGTAGCTCAAATTTGGGTGAGTGGCGAAAATAGGGAAGTAAGATTTGATGTTTTTTAACATAGATTACACTGATTAGTTGGTATAGATTACACAGATTGTTTATTACTTGATTTTTTTTCTTTATTTTGATAGGGTGAGGTACAAGGAGGTGAACATGAAAGAAACTCAGTTGTTGCTCGTCCTCGCGGGTGATCGGAACAGGCGGTATCGAATCACGGTGAGCCGCCCTCAGTTCGCACCGGTGTCTGACGTCCAGATTACCGGTACTTGCGAAGAAGGCGGCCACTACCAGCATTCCCGTCCAATCAAGGACGACGAATGGGCGCGACTTCGAGAGGAGCTTCGCACCGCTCTCAATTTCGTGGAAAGGAGGGGGCGGTAGAAAACCGACGCCTGACAGGTCCGTCGCGAGTGGGTGATGAGGCATTCGCCCCACTACGTCCGCTCAAATCCGCCCTGTCATCCACTCTCAAGTATCGTGTCAACATTTTGACGAGGATGCTTGAGAGTGGGTGTGGATAGGTTGCTTGACAAAATATTTAATATAATGTAGTCTAAAATATAGGTAGCATGCCGGTACATTATTGGCAGTCTCTACTTGTCACATACAAGTCCCGATTATATCGGGATTTTTATGTTTATGATATAATTTGCTCGGTGGTGCGACACAACGATACCGAGGGCCTATTTTACCCCACTGCCCCTTCCATTTCCATCTCAATCAATTTATTGAGTTCGAGCGCGTACTCCACCGGCAAAGCCTTAATAATCGGTTCAATAAAACCCGATACCACCAATCGCGTGGCTTCGGCTTCATTAAGTCCGCGCGATTGCAAAAAGAAAATTTCTTCTTCGCCGATTTTGCCTACCCTGGCTTCGTGAGCCACAGCCACTTGCTCATTTTTTATTTTGAGTTCTGGAATGGTATTGGCCACCGATTTTTTTCCAATCAAAAGCGCGTCGCACACCATGGAGGCGTTGACCTCAGTGGCGTGCGGCATAATTTTAATGAGTCCGCGAAAGGTATTGACGCCGCCGTCTTTGGAGATGGATTTGGAAATAATGGTGGAGCTGGTGTTCGGCGCCGCGTGAATGGCCTTGGCGCCGGTATCTTGGTTTTGCCCTGGCCCCGCAAACGCAATGCCGAGTGAATCCGATCGTGCTCCGCGGCCACGTAAAATCGAACTGGGGTAGAGCATGGTGGTGCCGCTTCCCATATTGCCGTTCACCCACTCCATCACCGCGTCTTCGTCCACCAGGGCGCGCTTGGTGTTAAGGTTGTAAGTGTCTTTAGACCAATTTTCAATGGACGAATAGCGCATGCGAGCATTCTTGTGGACGAATACTTCAACGCAACCAGCGTGGAGTGAACTTGTGCCATAGCGCGGCGCGGAGCATCCCTCAATGTAGTGGAGACTCGCCCCCTCGTCCACGATTATCAGAGTGTGTTCAAACTGCCCACTGCCCTTAGCGTTCATGCGAAAGTAGGCTTGGAGCGGTAAATCTACCTTGACATTTTTAGGAACGTAGATAAAAGTCCCGCCACTCCACACCGCCGCGTGGAGCATAATAAATTTGTGGTCATTCACCGGAATACACTGCGTCATGAAATACTTTTTCACGAGCTCCGGATACTTTTGCACCGCCACATCCATGTTTTCAAAAATTACGCCCCGCTCGTCCCATTTTTTTTTGAGATTGTGATAGACAACATCGGAATCATATTGCGCGCCTACTCCCGCTAAGGCTTTTTTTTCGGCTTCGGGGATGCCAAGTTTATCAAATGTTTTTTTAATTTCAGCCGGCACTTCCTCCCACGTTTGGCTTTCTTCAGTATCCGGGCGGACAAAGTAGGTGATTTTATCGAGATCTAATTTCGTCAAATCCGGCCCCCAGGAGGGGAGGGAAGTGGTTTTAAACAACTCAAAACCTTGCAGACGCTTTTTGAGCATCCACTCGGGTTCATTTTTTTGCTTGGAGATTTCGCGGACCAGTTTCTCATTAATTCCGGGCGCGGCTTTATAGCGCGTGGCGCTCGTATCGGCTGTGTCAAACAGGGCGCGAGATAGGGGGGAAATTTTTCTTTTAGCTTGCGGCATGTGACGGTTGCTTTAGTTGTACAAAAGGTGCTATGATTAACTCAACTTTTGGCTTAAGTGTAGCAAAAATAAGTGGTTTTGTCAACCACACAACACTATGTCCGATCAACAATTTCACACCACCAAACTCATTCACAAACTCATGATCTCGCGCGACATTATGGAACTCCGGTTTGAGAGGCCGGCTGGTTTTAATTTTTTGGCCGGGCAATTTGTGCGCTTTATGGTGCCGAGCGAGGGCGCGAGCGTGTTCCGTCCGTATTCTCTGTCATCCGCTCCACAACAGGCAGACTACCTTGAATTTTGCGCTAAGATTCTGCCGGATGGCAAAGCGTCAAAATATTTTTTAATCTTGAATGAAGGTGACAGCGTGTCCATCAGTCAAGCGCAAGGAGTGTTTGTGTGCCAGCCGCGCCATGTCGCGCGTAAAATGTTTATTGGCACTGGGGCGGGGGTAGCGCCGATTATGAGCATGATAGCAGGCCAATTGTCAGTCTCAACTGAAAAAATAGAGCTGTTGTTTGGCGTTCGTAATCCCCAAGATGTTTTCTGGACCGATCGCCTGGATGAACTGGCCATGAGCTATTCAAATTTTAAGTATCAACTTACTTTGTCGCGCCCCCATGATTCGTGGAAAGGATTGCGCGGGCGGGTGAGCGACCACTTGACTCATATTTCATTTTCCGCCGAGTATTATATTTGCGGCAGCGTGGCAATGGTAAAAGATGTTCGCTCGCTGCTTATAATTAAAGGGGTGGATACAAAAAGCATTCATTGTGAAATCTTCTAAGTGAGTCGTTATAGGTGTATCGTGTGTACTGTCTATTTATCCACAGCAAAAACCTCTTGACACAAGAGGGTTTTTATGTTATACTGGTGGCGATTTCATAGTGAAATCAGATAGCTCTTTACACGTAGAGATTGAATAGGCAGGGTTCCCTAACGCGGAGCGAGCCTGTAATAAGGAATGGACCATTTATCTAAAATGATGTATTCCTTGTTATGGGGAGCTCCCAAACACGGGAGTTACGGCCGAGCTTCGGCCCCCTGTCTTCAATCTCGACCACCAATTCTGGCCCCATGCGGGCCAAGGAGGATTCATGCGCGCGA
>JAHFHV010000012.1:12796-20062 GCA_023246725.1 Candidatus Magasanikiibacteriota bacterium
GTAGAATTGGTGGATCACGGGAGCGGTTCGCCGCTCCCACATCCACTTGTGTTGATGAAATTTCGTCGCCGCAAGCGCTTGTATGTAATTGCTCTTATAAAATCTATTTGTTATACTGTCTATAACAAAATGTCTAACTTTATGCGTGAAGATTTGGCAATTACAGAATCTACGACTATCGAGCCGAGAGATCGCTCGATTGACTCCGATCGCAAACAATTAGAAGAACAAATTGCTGGACTACGTACCGAGGTATATCGTTTTATTTTATCAAAAACAAAAAATAAAGACGAGGCTGAGGAGTTAACGCAAAGAGCCATAATGCAAGCGATTGAAAAATTAGATCAGCTTGAAGACATAAACAAACTTAAGGGATGGTTAATGACCATCGCTCATCGCGAATTCCTCATGGAAAAACGTTCGGTGCGACGTTTGTCGAGGCAACAGGTAGAATTACATGATTCTAATTCAGAAGAAGACGGACCACCAAATATAGAACTTGAGGATGAACATTGGAAAGACCAATTTCGTGATCCCTTATTACGAAAGCGACTTAATGATGCAATTTCGCACCTCCCTAAAAAACAAGCAGCCGTTTTTAAAGGACTGTATTTTGATGGCCTCTCGAGAGAGGAGATAGCAGCCCAAGAAGGAATCGATATTAAGACAGTTGCTACAAATCTGTTCAACGCCCGCAACTCATTGATACGTTTGTTGCGCGCCAAGCGTATAACGCCGGATGTTGAATTACAAGTATAGGAAGAGAGAAGAGAAGTGAGAAAAATGGCCAACCATTGCTTTTTATTCCACTTTCTGGTATACTCACCGCGCAGTTGTTTTTTCTGCTATTTAAAAAGCAGATTTTTTGTTAAATATGAACATTCGCAACATCGCCATCATTGCGCACGTTGACCATGGAAAGACCACGCTTGTGGATGCACTGCTCCGCCAAAGTCAAACCAAATTATCCAAAGTGCAGGACAGCCAGGAAGCCATTATGGATAGTAATGACCTGGAGCGCGAGCGCGGCATTACTATTTTTTCTAAGAACGCCTCGGTGCAAATTGGCGATACTAAAATTAATATCATCGACACCCCAGGACATGCCGACTTTGGTGGCGAAGTAGAACGCGTGCTCAAAATGGCTGACGGTTGTCTTCTTCTCGTTGATGCCAAGGAAGGTCCTATGCCGCAAACTCGTTTTGTGCTTAAAAAAGCTTTGGCCATGGGCCACCGCGTTATTGTTGTCATCAACAAGATTGATAAGCCGGATGCTAGGCCCCAGTTTGCGCT
The DNA here is from genome assembly GCA_023246725.1 of Candidatus Magasanikiibacteriota bacterium. Taxonomy (GTDB): domain Bacteria; phylum Patescibacteriota; class Patescibacteriia; order Magasanikbacterales; family GWA2-37-8; genus SICD01. The sequence goes on from JAHFHV010000012.1 coordinate 14,090, forward strand.
GGATAAAACATTTGAGCTATTTTTGGAACTGGGTGCCAGCGATGAAATTGCCAACTTCCCCGTAGTGTACGCTTCGGCCAAGCAGGGTAAGGCTGGGCTTGAGTCTGATATTAGCAAAATGACCGATATTACGCCGCTTTTTAATACGATTTTAAGTTACATTCACGAACCGGGCGGCGACCCTAACAAACCACTCCAGATGCTCACGGTCACCATTGCCCCGGATAATTTTAAAGGACGCTTGGCAACAGGCCGAATTTATAACGGCACGCTTAAGGCGGGCCAGGAAGTAATGCATATTAATCGCGCCGGACAAATGAAAAAATGCCGACTCACTTCCATTTCTACTTTTTTTGGTTTAGAAAAAATTGAAACCAAGGAAGCCGTGGCCGGAGACATTGTTACTATTTCGGGAATTGAAGATGTGAACATTGGCGAGACGATTGCTGACGTGAATAACCCGGTGGCACTACCCACCATTAGTATTGAAGAACCAACCGTGAAAATGACTTTTAGCGTGAACGACTCACCATTCGCCGGTAAAGAAGGTAAGTTTAGTACTTCGCGCCAGATTCGCGATCGTTTGTTTAAAGAATTAGAAACTGATGTGGCCTTGCGTGTCGTCGATGGTGACGGAAACCCCGACGCTGCGGTCGGAGCAGGTTGGATTGTGTCGGGCCGCGGTGAACTACACCTCGCGATTTTAATTGAACGCATGCGCCGAGAAGGATTTGAATTTCAAGTTTCTCAGCCGCAGGTAATTAATAAAGAAGAGAATGGAAAAAAATTAACGCCCTACGAACAAGTGTTTGTGGAAGTGCCGGAGCAATACTCTGGAGTGGTGATTCAAAAAATGGGTGGCCGCCATGGTATTATGCAAAATATGTATGTGGAAAATAGTGTTACTTTTTTGGAATTTGTCATCCCCACCCGCGGCTTGTTTGGTTACCGCACTGAGTTTTTAACTGACACAAAAGGTCTCGGCATCATCAATACCGTTTTTCATCAGTACGACACCGACCCAGGAGATTGGCACGAACGCGACCAAGGTTCTTTGGTGGCTCATGAAACCGGTGTGACAAATCTCTACGGACTTTTGAACGTGCAGGATCGCGGTGTGTTATTTTTGGGACCGGCCGTGGAAGTATACGAAGGCCAAGTCGTTGGCCAGAACGCGCGCGGCGAAGACATTCGCGTGAATGTGTGTAAAACCAAACAACTTTCTAACATGCGCAGTAAAGGCGACGGCAGTGCCGAACACTTTAATGCTCCCAAAATTATGGATTTGGAAGACGCCTTGGAATACATTGGGCCGGATGAACTGGTTGAGGTCACTCCTTTAAACATCCGCATCCGCAAAGTGTGGTTGAATGAAAATGACGCCAAGCGAAAGGCTAAGGGCATTAATTAATTTTTTCAATAGTTCCCTCTCCCGTGGGGAGAGGGATAGAGGGTGAGGGCTGGTTTCGCTGGCGAAAGTTTTGACCTCACCCCCTGCCCCTCTCCTTAGAGGAGAGGGGGTATAAATGACGACCGACATTTCGGTCGTTTTTTAATTCTTGCTTTTTTTCCTACGTTTGGGTAGTCTATAACCACGTTGGGCCGACCAACGCAACCTCATTAAGGAGAAACGCCATGACCAGGACCGCTCCGAAAAGCATCACCCTCGCCGGGCCCTTCGATATGATGTTCCTGGCCCAGGCCTACGTTAGCATGTTCGACGGCGGGCAGGACATCGTTAGGCTCAATATCTCGCCCGAGGCTTCCGAGACCTTCCCCCTCCGGGTGGGCGACCGCGTCAGGTTCATTCGGAACAGCCTGGGACAGGAGAGCACGCTCATGTTGGGGCACCTGTTCGGCAAGCGGCTGGACAAGCTCGTTCCGGAGCTGGGAAAGCTGGGCGCGACCATCGTCTTCACGCGGGGCAAGGTCGTCATGCGGGCGCTCATCACGCCGGTGGAGGGCGAGCCGGGCAAGATCGAGTTCCACGCCGCCCACGTCGTGCCGGAGTCGGAGCTCTACTCCGGCATCCAGCCTCTCCCCCTCACCAAGGACTGAAGGAGGTCGTCATGAACTCAGAAGAGCCGCAGGTTCCCTTCAAGTTCAAGGACGGGGATGTCGCCAGCCTCGAGGAACTGATCAAGTGGATCGAGGCGGAGCAGGATAAGGTGAAGGCAGAGATGCGGGCAAAGTCTCGCAGCCTTCCGCCGCCGTTCCTCATCATCATGTACGAGAAGTTTCCTCGTCGTGGCACCGTGCGTCGACTCGCGGATGCCGGAGCTTACGTGCTGGAGAAGCCAGATAGTTTCGACGGCAGCAATTTGGAAACGAGGCGCCGGATGATCCAGGATCTCCTGGATCAGAAGAAGGACTGACAAGGAGGAGCCGATGCCGCGCGGCCCGCCTGTACGAAGGTCGGCCGCACGAAGTTCGCTGCCAGACCCTTTTGCTTACAAATGGTTGTAAGTAAAAGGGTGGTGAACTTCTAAATCATAAAACATCCTAGAGCAATCTGGGATGTTTTTGCATAAATTAGTAAGATTGGTTATACTTAAGACTACGGAATCAGTACGATTTCTATTTTTGCTTATGCCCAGTAATACAGCCCCGCATAGTCTCGCCGTTATCGTCGTTTATTATTTGGGCACGCAATGCACACAAAGTCTAATTTACATTTAACGCTCCCAATCACGAGCCTGAACGCCATGTGATTGCGGGGCTGATATACTGGGTATGGTTAAAACGCACAAAGATAATGGCGCGCGGCTGGGGGCGGTGGCGTTGGGGTTTTTGGCTCTGGCGCTTATCATTGTGGCCCGGTTTTTTTGGCTTCAGGTGGTTGAGCACGATTATTATGTGCTGTTCGCGGAAAATACCCATGAAATTTACCAAAAACTCCACCCGGAGCGGGGGAGTATGTGGTGGCAGGATACCAGGACGAAAGAACAGTTTCCGGCCGCCATTAACAAAGAATTTTATTTAGTGTACGCGGTGCCTAGGGAAATCCCGCCGAGCGACCTGGCCTCAACCACAGCCAAAGTCATGACTATTTTAGGCGCGGGCTACGCCAGCAGTACCGAAATAATCACTAGTAAATTAGGGCAAGCAAACAGCAAATATACGCCGTTGGCTAAAAAAGTTTCGCAGGATGTGGCGAACCAGCTTAAAGCCGCTGGGCTGAAAGGCATTTATACCACGGCGCAGGCATTTCGATTTTATCCGGAAGATGGTCTGGCCGGGAACGTACTGGGGTTTGTGGGGTCGGATAGCCAGGGGAATTTAGTGGGCCGTTATGGTTTGGAAGGCTATTTTGAAGGCCAGCTGGCCGGGGCCCCCGGGTTTGTGGCCGGTGAAAAAGGGGCGCTGGGAAGCTGGATTACGCTGGGCGCTAAAAGCAGTGTGGCCGCGCGAAACGGTGCTGATTTGGTTTTAACCATTGATCGGACCCTTGAATTTAAGGCCTGCGAGCGATTGCGCCAAGGTATGGAGGAATATAAAGCCAAGAGCGGCGCGCTGGTCCTTATGAATCCGGACACCGGAGCGATTTTAGCTTTGTGCAGTATGCCGGATTTTGACCCCAATAATTATTCCAAAGTAGCTGACGCCAACGCGTATAATAATACCACTATTTTTACGCCCTACGAACCAGGGTCAGTATTTAAAGGCATTACCATGGCGGCTGGGCTTGATTTGAATTTGATTACGCCGGCCACCACTTACACCGATCCGTGTGAATTGGTTTTGAACGGCTACCACATCCGCAATGCCGAATTGAAATGTTACCAAAAGCAAACCATGACGCAGGTTTTGGAAAAATCTATTAACACCGGCGCCGCCTGGGTAGAAGACAAAGTGGGCAATGAAAATTTTTTCAGCTATGTAGATAAATTTGGTTTTGGACAAAAGAGCGGGGTGACTTTGGCCACCGAAGCGCCCGGCGACATTAGTTCGTTAGCCAAATCGGGCAAAATTTTTGGCGCTAATGGTTCGTTTGGGCAGGGTATTACCGCGACGCCCATTCAACTGGCGGCCGCGTACGGGGCGATTGCCAACGGCGGAAAACTTATGAAACCATACGTGGTAGATAACGTGCTCTACCCCAACGGCCGGAAAGACAGGACTGATCTAAAGATGACCGAACAGGTCATTTCCGAGCGCGCCTCAAAACTTTTAACCGGCATGCTGGTGTCGGTGGTGGAGAATCACTACCACAGCGCCAAAATTCCGGGGTTTTACGTGGCCGGTAAAACCGGCACAGCCCAAATTCCCGAACACGGCCGCTACAGCTCGGAGCGCACTAATCACACGTTTGCCGGTTTTGCGCCGGCCAGCCACCCGCGGTTTGTACTAGTTGTAAAATATGAAGAACCGGCGCGGCAATGGGCCGAATCTACGGCTCTGCCGGTATTTAAAGACGTAATGCAGTTTGCGCTGGGTTATTATGGAGTGCCGAACGAACGATAGTTACTGTCATCCCGAGCGTCGCAATCCCCCCCTGTGAGCGGCGTCGCTGGTTTCCCCTCCTTTCCAAGGAGGGGCGCCCCGACGTGGTGTCGGGGCGGGGAGGTTTGCCGTCCGCTCCGCAGCCGTGAGCCAACCGTCGCCAGTCACGTTTGCAGAGAGGACGGCCAGCCCCTCTTTCGTCTACCCTTGGAAAGGGGAGAGCCAGCGCCACTCCCACGACCAGAGAGACAGCCTCGCGAGGTCGTTGAAATAACAAAACATTTCTACTGAATTTTTTATGAAGTCAATCCTTTTCTGGCTCCTGAAGATATTTTCCAAAGCGATACTTAAAAAGTACCGCCCGATTGTGGTTGGCATTACCGGGTCGGTGGGGAAGACATCCGCTAAGGAAGCGTGCGCCGCGGTCCTCGCGGAAAAATTTAAAGTCCGGGCGAATCTTAAAAATTATAATAATGAAATTGGCGTGCCGCTTACGATTATTGGCGCGGTAGATTATCCCGGTCATTCGCCTTTCGCGTGGCTGGGATTGTTTGGGCAGGCGCTTAGTCTTATTTTATTTCGATTGACTGATTATCCGGAAGTATTAATTTTAGAAATGGGCGCGGATAAACCAGGCGACATTTTATATCTTACTAATTTGGCACCCTGCAACGTTGGCGTTTTAACTTACATTTCGCACGCGCACACGGAATGGTTTAAAACTATCAAGCGCATTGCGCACGAAAAGCGCATCATCATAAGCCACTTGTCAAAAGATGGCTACGCGGTGGTGAATTTTGATTCGGAAACGGTGATGGAAAATGTGGGTGTTACGAGCGCAGACATCATTAGTTATGGTTTTAATGAGGGGGCAGTCGTCCGCGCCACGGACGTAAAAATTATTACGGACGAAACCACGGATTGGCCAACCGGGCTTAATTTTAAAATTGTCTACCACGGCAATATTGTGCCGGTATTTTTGCCAGGCATGGTGGCGAGGCAAAGTATTTCAGCGGCGTTGGCCGGACTGTCGGTTGGACTTGCGCTCGGCGTCAATTTAGTGGAAGGCGCCGAAGGTTTGCGGAATCTTCATCCACTCGCCGGGCATTTGCGACTCCTACCCGGCATTAAAAACACTCTCATTATTGATGATACCTACAATTCCAGCCCGGCGGCCGCTAAAGTTGCTCTAGCCACGTTAGCGAGTATCCCCGTTCTTTCAAACAGTAAACGCTATGCAGTGCTTGGTGACATGCTGGAATTAGGTGGTGAAACCGAAGTCGCCCATCGCGAAATCGGTTTTAGTGTTGTGGAGCATGGTATCGATTTTCTTATCACGGTAGGGGAGGCGGCCAAATATATTGCCCGGGCGGCACGCGAAGCTGGGTTGCCCGAAAATAATATTGTCAGTTTTGATGCCAGCCGCGCCGCCGGAAAATTTTTGCAAGCCAAATTAACCAAAGGTGATGTCATGTTAATTAAAGGTTCCCAGGGAATTCGGATGGAGCGAATTGTGAAAGAGATAATGGC
>JAHFHV010000012.1:20162-28939 GCA_023246725.1 Candidatus Magasanikiibacteriota bacterium
GTTTTGATGCCAGCCGCGCCGCCGGAAAATTTTTGCAAGCCAAATTAACCAAAGGTGATGTCATGTTAATTAAAGGTTCCCAGGGAATTCGGATGGAGCGAATTGTGAAAGAGATAATGGCCGAACCACTCAGAGCATCTGAACTCTTGGTGAGGCAAAGTGAAGAGTGGCTCAAGAAATAACATGAGACACGATACACGTAAAACGATTCACGATCAGGCTGTATCGTTCTATGTGTATCGTGTATCGGTAGTAACCGAAAATAGACTATGAATTTGTTATTAGCGGTGTTTGTAGTATTACTTGTTCTTCTGCTCGGCATAGCGGCTCTGGCTTTGTTTATTTCGGTATTTGTTGGTGTGCCGTTTGTGCCCACGCACCAAAAACAAGCGCGCCACATGGTGGAGCTAGCCGGGATTACGCCTGGAATGAACGTGATTGATTTGGGTTCGGGAGCGGGAAGACTTCTTTTTTTGGCGGCGAGAGCCGGTGCGCGCACAACCGGGTATGAACTGAATCCATTTTTATATTGGTGGACTAAAATTGAAGCTCGGCTCAAAGGCATGTCGAATGTTGTGGACATGAAATGCCAGTCGCTCTACGACGCTGACGTGAGCAAGGCCGACGTGGTACTGGCGTTTTTGTTCCCCGAGCCCATGAAACGCCTGGGACCAAAATTATTTAGCGAAATGAAACCCGGTTCCAAAATTGTTTCGTATGCTTTCGCGATTCCAAACCGCGAACCACGTATAAAAGAAGATGGGATTTATGTGTACGAAGTTGCCTAATAGCCGATTGACTTTTTGCTGAAAAGATGTATAATGATTTGGAAAAAGTAGAAAAGCAATTGAACGACTAATAAATTCGCCGCCATCATCTAATGGTTAGGATTCATGATTCTCAATCATGCAATACGAGTTCGATTCTCGTTGGCGGTACCAAGATAACACTTTCCGAAATGCGGGAGGTGTTTTTGTTTTGAGGTTGTACCAAAAAGTTGTCGGGCGAAACGAAGGGCGTCCCACGGATTTTTCCTCCAGTTCCGGAAAGGCGTGTACAAGCAGGGCTTACAACATCAGCACAATACTCACGACCCCCACGCAAATAAAGAGTAGCACCACGATATTTAAAATTGTATCAAGTCGGCGGAAGAATTGTTGCAGCAATGATTCGTGTACTGAAAAATCTACTCCGGCGCTTAAAGCGCTTTTTTGATTTTTTTCCTGGTCATACTGTACCGCCGCGGCCACATACCGCCCGGGTGGCAGAGTAAACACATTCTCATCTTCGGTGTGTGTCCAATGGCCCTTGGTATCGGCCGTATTGGCGTATATGTGGAGCGATCCGTCTGTTCCCGGCACATCATCAGTACGGGTAAAGTAAATTCCTACAATCGCCCCTCTGTCACTCGTACCCTCTGCTGTTACCGCGCTGCCAGTATTTTGCTCTACCGAGATTATTTTTGGCACAGAGAGCGCTCTATTCACCGGAGCCAGGGCGATATCGGTTGTCATACCCGATGATAAATCATTTTTAACGCTAGTTTCTTTAACCGAATACATGGCTCGGGTGTCAAAATACAAGGAAAGCACCAGAATGAAAATCAATTTTACAATCCACACCAGGAAGATTGCTGTTAAGACCGACAGAGTAATAACGCGCCGGACGCGATACTCTGATCCCTGGCCATCGCCAACACCAGCCGGTTTTACTATAAGATACAGCGGCAGAGAAATAAGCCCTAAGAAAACTTCGGCGCATATAATGCCAATGACAATAAAAAAAGCCTTTCCGGCATGGGCGGTAAGAAGTTTTTGTTTTTGATTATAAACGTACGATGTGGTGTGTAAGACGAGCGTAGTCCAACGCCCCCGAATGGTAGACATACTATTTCCCAATTAAACCTTCAACTTTTTTAGTGATATCACTCAAGTCGGTAGAGGCTTTGATATAGTAATCTACGGCACCGAGCTCCAACCCTTTTTTCTTGTCCTCATCCTGGCCTAAGTTCGAGAGAATGACAACCGGAATATTTTTAGTGGCCTCATCGGCTTTGAGCGCACTCAGCACCTCAAACCCACCCATTTTGGGGAGTATCAAATCTAGCAGCAGTAAATCCGGTTTTTCTTTACGCACCAGTTCCAGCCCGGCCTCACCGTTTCCGGCGGTGAGTACAGCATAGCCAGCGCCCAGAAGCTCAATACTCATGGCTTTCTGGAGCACGGATTCGTCTTCAATGATGATAATTTTTTTCATACGAATTTTTTTCGGAAAAAATTCGTTTTCCCAGCGTACCGTCAGGACGAACGAAGCATCTTCCGTTGATTTAAATTCTTTTATTAATAGTATACACCATATCTCTAAGCTCTACAATAAGATCGTCGAAAGGTGTATACTATAATCATACGTTTTATAATTCTTCACTCATTTCATTTATGAAGCAACAATGGCTTAATTTTGTTTTGCACTTCACCGCGCTCATTAGTCGCCAAAAACAAAAACTTTTAGCCGCCTCAGCGCTGGCCACCATTCCTATCGCCTTCCGCGTGATAGTCTTGGAAGCAGCGTTGTTTTTAATTTCGCTGCCCGCGTATATTTTTATCTCGCCAACCGTGTTCGCGGGTGGCAACCCAGATGCCGTGGCCACGTATCGGCTGCGCCGGATTGTTTCCTTGTCGGTAGTGCTTGGAACGATGGGGGTATGGTTATTGTATATTATTCTCGGTACGGTCGGGGTAGGCCTATTTCCCAAAAAAACGCACGCTTTTACCCAGACCTGGAGTTTTAATCAGCCTCTCGGATATGTGTACGACCCGGGTAAAATTCAAATTGTAGATGGCATGGCGGTATTTAAAGCCGAACATCCCACTACCGAATCGACAACAGTAGTGGAAACAACCGTTGCGGCTTCGTCAACGACCAATGTGGAGGCAACGCCGACGGTGGAGCCTGCGCCCGCACCCCAGCCAGAGGCTGATCTGCCTGTGACGGAAACAACGGAAACAGTGGTAGAACCCGCGCCGGTGGCGCCAGAACCGACTCCAACGCCAGCAATTGAACCTGCTCCGGCACCTTCTTCTCCGCTGCTCTTTAACACTGTCATTCCGAGCGGAGGCTCAAGCCGTAGTCGAGGAATCTCGCTCCAATGGGTCAAGGGATTCCTCCACTCGTTGCGAAACTCGGTCGGAATGACAATTGTTGAAACGGCGAACGCCCAAAGTTTGACGTGCGAAGCAACTCTTCAACCTCTCACACCATTTTTGGTAACGCCGCTAAAACAATGGACTGGATTTATTGAAGTAGCCACAAAAAATGGCGGGGAAATTTATTATCAATTATCCGATGACGCCGGGGTGACGTGGAAATATTGGAATGGCTCGGCTTGGACGCTCTCGGGACTTACTCATTTTAATACGGCCGCTGACATCAATAGTAATATTGAAAGCTTTCCGACACTCACCGGATCAATTCTTTTTAAAGCCAAACTGGTAAGCGACTGCGCCCACGACATGCAAATGTTAAATGTTTCCGTGGATTACGATCGTCTGCAAACCGGCAACACGCTTACGGCTGGCGATACTGCTGTCTCGTTTACGGATACTGCGGGAATCCCACTTAGTACTGCCACGAGTAGCGTCTATGTTAATTATTTAGGAACACCAACGGCTAAGCTTACTCTCTCTGGAAATTTAGATTTGACTAATCAAGTCGTTGGCGCGGCGTTGGGGAGTTCCTGGCTGTCGCTCGCCGAACCGGCCCTTTCGAGCGTTAGCGCTGTTCAACTCATTTTACCAAAAACAAATTCTAGCGCTTCCGTCCGAGTGTGCCCGGGGGCGTTAGCGGTGGTGAGTATTGTCCCAAACTGCGTTGGTGAAACTATTTTAAATAGCGGGCAGAGTTCAGCCAATGGCTTTGCCCTCGCGAATGTGAATGACTCGAGTCATTGGTACATTGAAGTTTCTACAACCGGAACATTAGCGCTTGGAGCGATGGAAGTGGCTCCAGAAACAACGCCGGTAACTGAGCAACTTACTGCTTGTGGCAATATTTTAAACGGAGCCAATGTGGCAACGCTTCTCGCCACGCCTTTGACGAGTAACGACTATATTTTCAGCGGTGAAGTGAAGTTTTCCTCCAGTGGCCAGGCCGATATTATTGTGCGGCACGAAAATGATACCAATTTGTGGAAGTTGCATTTTGGGAATGGCACCGTGCAGTTTGTTGGTTTAGTTAATGGCGTCTCGACCTTGGCCGAGAATGCCAACATCGCGGATTTTGTTCCGCAAGCCGGCGCCACGTATAAATTTAAAGTTCAAGTGAATGGATTACAACTTAGAGCTAAGTGGTGGCTGGCGACTGATACTGAACCAAGCGCGTGGCTCCTGTATGCCGCTGATAACCGGATTCTCTCCGGCGGTGTTAGCGTCGCCACGCCTGACGCAACAGCGGTGCTTGGCAATGTGTTTGGTGCCTTGTCTATCTCTTCTTGTTTAGGAGATGAGACAGTGGTGGCGCCCGAACCAGTAACACCGTCAACTCCAGAACCTGCCCCAGTAGTAAGCGAACCCACGCTAACTGCCCCCGATCTTTCTATCGTCCTGATAGTAGAATCATCTGCGCCGACGGTTTCTACTCCCGCGGTAGAAACGACTGTCACGACTACGATTGAAGCACCAAATGTGATTCCAGCTCCGGAAATTATTCCAGCAGTACCAGTCGAACCAACGATGGTCACCGTAACAGAAAATTCCAGCAACAATCTCGTCGTCACGCTCACCGGAACCGGTGGTTCTTCCGCAACTTTGGAAACTCCGACGCCGCTTGACCCTGCCGTGCAACACGAAGTTACTATCACAGCCGATGCCGGTGGCGCTCACTTGTATGTTGATGGAATTGTCGTTGACACCGCGCCAACCATTATCGTAAACCCAGAAGCCGGAACGGTGGTGGTGACCAGCCCAACGATCGTCACCGTGGTAGAGGCAGTGCAGACAGTACTTACGCCAGTTGAGGTTGCGACCGATTATCTCTTGAGCAATAACCACGCGCCAGAAGTTTTAATCGCCTCGGCCGCGCAGCAAACCGATGATGGTTATGTGGATATTAATTATCGTGTGAGCGATGCCGAGAGCAACTATGTTTCTTTGGCAAAATATGAATACTCGCTGACGGGCAATTTTACCGGCGAAGAAAAAACGATGACTCTCGCGACTGCGAATTTGGACAATGAAGGCAGGGCAGTACTTACGAGCTCCGCGAGTGGCATAGCTCATGTGTTGGTGTGGAACGCAAAAGCTGATTTGGGGAATATTTACGACAGCAGAGTATACGTTCGTCTTAAACCGACCGATGGATTGGAGGCGGGGAGCGCTGTGGTGAGTGCGCCGTTTGCAGTGGATTTAAAGGCACCAGTGATTACTCAATTAAAAGCGGAACAGGTTTACACTCTAGGAACACAAAATATTAAGGTTACTTATAGGGTCATCGACGAAACACAACAGGCATACATCAATTTTTCCGTTTCAACAAATGATCGTACTCCAGCCGTTATTAAAAATGCCAGTGGTGATACTGGAGTTATGGATGCGAACGGAAGCGATACAAAAACAATTCTGTGGAACATAGACGGAGAGAATCTTGATAATAAAGATACGATCGTTTTTGTTACTCTTAATACATCTGACGCGTTGAATAATACTTTTTCTGTCACTCTACCAGTGACAATCGACACTAAACCACCATTCGGCCTCGCCAACTTCCATGGCAGTGCGGCTAATACCACGCAAATTGAATGGGCGTGGTCGCCGGTCGCGAATGAATCTAATTTTGATCATTATGAATTGTGGTACGGTACCGAACGCGCGGCTGTTCTTGATCATCGAACTTCAAGTTGTACCGGGGTAGCTAACTGCGTCTCTACCTGGACCACCAAAGAAGATAATGACCTTGGCATCATGGGCACGCACGCTACGATTGTAACGAAACTTACCCCAAGCACAACGTACTTCGCAACCATTGTCGCGGTAGACACGTTTGGAAATAAGACGGAAGGTGAAGTTGTTGAATACACAACGCTCCCAATCAACGCTGTTGTCGTTCCGTTGGTTGCGGTGAAGAATATCGCTCCGAACGTTTCTGGTGGCAGTAGTGCTACGTTAGAATCTTCTTTGGGAGCTGGCGGTTGGAGCCATGGCAATGTGGTTGAGCCAGTCTTGCCCAAATCAGCGCTGGAAACTCCGACCAAACCAACGGGCGGTTTTGATATTACAATTAATAATGGCGACGTTAAGACAGACAGCGCGAATGTAACACTTTCGCTCAAAGCTGGAGATGACACCGCCACAATGGCTATTTCCAACTACGCCGATCTTCACGATGCCATTCAAGAACCGTATTCTGTGAGCAAACAATGGGATTTGTGCGCGGAGCAAGGTGGTTTGGTACAAATTACCGACTGTTCATCCGGCAAGCAAACGGTCTACGTGAAATTCTATACAAAGTTTGGGCAGTCGAGTGAAATTGTGTCTGATAGCATTAATTTATTTCTTCCATCGCCGTCGACAGCGTCGTCATCTGCCTCTGTCGCCGGTGAAGCAAGCGTCTCCTCTCCTTCGCAAAGGAGAGGGCAGGGAGAGGTCTTGCCTCGATCTCCAACCGTCTCACTCGCCTCCGTCGCTCCTGCCTCAGCCGCAGTTCTTCAAGCCTTAAGCCAAACCAAAGAGTCGCCTATTTTAGCTCGTCCCGAAGTCGGCACCATACAACAATCAAGTGTTGCCAACAAAATTGAGCTATCCGGCAAAGGCATTCCCCGCGCTAAAATTGCCCTCTTTATCCATTCTGACCAGGTGGTCGTCTACACCACCGAAGCCGACGATAACGGCAACTGGCGCTACACGCACGATCAAAACAAAACCAAACTATCTCCCGGCGAACATACGCTCTATGCCGTAACCTATGACTCGGATTCTGGCATTAAGAGCAGGCCAACGCCGGTTAAAACTTTTTTCGTGAAAGAAAATCGTCTGGCGATCATTCTTTCATACTTTGATGTTTGGACGACGCTCCTCACACTTGGAGTGGCCGTGGTGGTGATTGTGTTTTTGGCGGTGAGGAAATTGCAGAATAAAAATACCTAATCGTATGTCTCACAACAAATCCATAATTTTATTTGAAGTCGAACCAGTACGTCGTTCGTGGTCGGAAAAAGAGGAAAAGTGGTATTTTAGCGTTGTGGATGTGGTACGTGTATTAACCGAACAGGCAGATTTTCAGACCGCTCGGAAATATTGGAACAAATTGAAAGAAAGGCTAAGGTTAGAGGGAAGTCAAACGGTGACAAATTGTCACCAGTTGAAATTACAGGCCGAAGACGGCAAAATGCGCCTAACCGACGTGGCCGACGCCGAAGTTTTGTTTCGTCTCATTCAATCTATCCCTTCCCCCAAAGCCGAACCATTTAAGCTGTGGCTAGCTAAAGTTGGTTATGAAAGATTAAAAGAAACTGTTGATCCGGAAGGGGCCGTTAATCGAGCGCGAAAAAATTGGCTCGCGCTTGGCCGATCCGCCAAATGGATTGAACAGCGAATGCGCGGGCAGGAGATTAGAAATAAACTAACCGATTATTGGGGTGATCATGGTGTAAGCGAAGATGTTGAGTATGCCAAATTGACTGATATTATTCACCGCGAGTGGAGCGGTGTTTCGGTTAAAGATCATAAACAATTAAAAAATCTCAAAGGCCACAACCTGCGCGACCACATGTCCGAAGCGGAGATGTTGTTTACGTCGCTCGCGGAATTATCTACTCGGCAGGTTGCGGAAAAAGAAATCGCGGAAGGGTATGTTAAAAACGCAACAGCCGCTGTCAAAGGCGGGCGCGTGGCCGGTAACGCGCGGCAGGAATTAGAAAAATTGACTGGAAAAAAAGTGGTCAGCCCGAATAATTTTTTGCTGCCGGGGAAAGATTTTAAGAAGATAAAAAAATAAGACACTCTATAATATGAAATCAACCCGCCTGCGCTCACCCCTTATTTTGAGCTTCCTCGTATTTATTATCGCGCTCGTCGGTACTCTGTTGGCTGTCAAAAATATTGCCAAGAGTACTCACGAAATCGCGGAGTCTAAATTCGATACCTGGACGGGCGAAATGACCCATAACCTGGCCACTCAGATGTTGCGCTATATCAATGTGCTTGATGGCACCCAAGGGCTCTTCGCCGCCAGCAAGACGGTAGAGAGAAACGAATGGGAAGCGTACATCACTTCGCTTGATATTCCTCACAATTACCCTGGCATTGAAGCGCTCAATTTCGCGCAACATGTTCCGGGCGACAAAAAGGAGGAATATGTAGCGACGGTGCGAGCCGACACCAGCATCAATGGAACAGGGTATCCGGATTTCACCATCAGCCCGGGTGGAGTAAAGGATGCCTATGATGTGGTGACCTATATAGAGCCCATGGCTGGCAATGAAAAAGCTTTTGGGTTTGATATGAGCTCGGAAGCAGCGCGAACGCAGGCGCTCACCAGGGCCCGTGACTCAGCCGAGGCGGCCGCCACGCGAAAAATCACTTTGGTTACCGGCGAACCTGGTTTTCTTATCGTATTACCGGTCTATACCAACGGCCTGCCTGTTACCACGCTTTCCGAACGGCGCATCGCCCTATTTGGATTTGTAGCGGCTTCTTTTCACAGTGATACTCTATTTAAGGATTTATCAGAAACATCTGTTTCCGATTTTACCACTCATTTTGAAATTTTTCATGGCGACACAACCG
>JAHFHV010000049.1 GCA_023246725.1 Candidatus Magasanikiibacteriota bacterium
ATACGTATCGAAAGCTGGCCTACAGCTACGAACGGCTGGAATCAACACGCGCTGGTTTAAAATATTTAGGCTACTCGCTAATTAACCTGCGGGTATTTGTGGGAAACCCTGTATGAGTTCGTTGAACATGATTATTATACCATAAAAACAAAAGACATCCTAAGGATGTCAACAAAAAACTGTGGATAACTTTCCACAATTTTTCTTTAAAGCGTTTTTAACTAATTTGATCAGATCTATTTAGAAACGAATTGGTTTGCCCTGAGCATGTAAAATAAGTTCGGAGATTTCACGCACCGCGCCATCCCCGCCTTTGGCTTTTGTGACGAAATTAGCGTTTTTTTGGCATAACTGGTGTCCATCCGCCACCGTAAAACCAAAACCAGCCCATTTTATGCAATCAATATCATTAACATCGTCCCCGCCATAACAAATTTCTGTTGCCTTTAGGCCCCGCTCCTTGGCATAAGATTGGAGAATTTGAAGCTTGCTGCTGGCAGATTTGATCCCGTGCCAGCATTTGATTCCCATCTTCTGGCAACGCTCTGGAACTACCCCATTGATTTCTTTGGAAATGACGATCGCCTCAATGCCGCTGGCTTGAAGCATATTGATACCTAAGCTATCACGGCGGCTGCAGATGACCGACTCCTTGCCGTCTTCGCGAAATACAACGTACGCGCCAACTGTGAGCGTGCCGTCAAAATCCAGGGCGAGTAACCTGATCTTTTCTAACTTTTTTTTAAGGTTTAATGTCATATTCTTTTTTTCATTCTACTGCAGTTTTTTGGCGATAACTGAATTAGTATCTCGAGCTCCAGGGATCAATTGAGCGGCCAGATAAAAAAATGAGAGAAACAAACTCCGCCATACCGAATTTTTGCCATTAAAATAAGGCAGGGTGGGGTAATTACGAGCCTCAGTCACTTCCAAATTAGACCACTTACACATTTCTATAACTTCGGATAAAGTATATTCGCGCCAATGGCCAACAAAGTTATCTCCTGCGTCAAAAAATGGTTTAAGATCTCGATGGGCTGAGCGACCCCAGAGCACGCGCAACCTGTTTAGCAAGTCAACCATGCTAGGTGAAACACAGAAAAATAAACCTCCTTTCTGCAGTTGTTTCAGGCAGGCATTGATAAATTTTTTAGGATCTGTTTGGTGTTCAATGACAGCTATGTTGACAACACAATCATACTGTTTATTGCTGGCAAGCGTCAACACGTCTTCATTTATAATCTGAATTTTATTATCTGCCCAAACTTTTTGCAGTTTTTCAATAGCGCCGTCACCGAGCGATAGGTAAGTGTCCGGTAGAAAGATATATTTATCCATCCCATCAACTACATAACCGAGCTTTGCCAAAGCCACCGCGAATATTCCGATTCCGGAACCTATATCCAGCACACTTTGACCAGGTTTAAGATGTTTACATAAAAATTCAATATGTTTTAAGTTACTATAAAATTCCCATCTGTGTGGCGTACTGAAAGGAGACAGCTCATTATACGCTGACTCCAAGGCTTCTCGAGGGTTCATATCAGCAGAAAATTAATTCTTACCAGCAGGTTCGTCCACCGTCGATTATAACCGTGGAGCCAGTCATGTAGCTGGACGCGTCGCTAATTAAAAAAACTACTGCGGCCTTATATTCATCTTGGTTGGCCATGCGGCCGAGCGGTATAAGATTAGTTAATTTTTGCAAAAAATCAGCTGGCTGATTATTATATACGCCACCCGGGCAAACAGCATTCACGCGCACCCCCTGGCCAGCCCAGTAGGTGGCCAAATACTTGGTTAAACCCATTAACGCATGCTTGGTTACCGAGTATGTTACCGGCTTAACTGGTTGTTCTTCTTCCATAATATTTTTTTTGCGGTAAATACGCTGATCAGGAGCGATTACTCCTAAATCCGAAGAAATATTTAAGATAACACCCTGTTTTTGCTCCGCCATGACGCTACCAAAAACCTGGGAACATAAAAATGCTCCGGTGACGCCAACGGCAAAATCCTGATTCCAAACTTTTTCAGAAAAATTTTCAAAACGACTAAATTCTTTTCCGCTACCCTCTTCGATCTTGGGGTTATTGGCGGCGTTATTAATTAAAACATCAATCTGTTTAAATTTTTTTAGAATTTCGTTTTTTACTTTTTCCAAAGCGCTTTTATTTGTTATGTCAACTTCAAAACCGGCCACTTCTTTTGTGTAGGCTTTAGTTAGTTCCTCTAAAACATCATTTATCCGCTTCTGATCAATATCTAAAAGCACCGGCGTGCCGCCCGCATCTAAAATCGCCTCGGCGTGCTTGCGCCCTAAAAAACCGGCCCCCCCCGTTATAACGCACACCTTGCCAGTCAACTTAAATTTATCTAACGTATTGTCCATAAAACAGTTAATGCCTAAAAAACGTAATGCGCTAAACCCATATCAAAATTAATGGTGACACCGTTCAGCGAGGTTATTTTGCTTTCCACTATCAGTTTAATAAACTTGGCAATATCATCCGGATCACCGACTCGCTTGGTGGGAAGGCCGGCCGCGAACGTTTCCATATTCTTACCGGATGATTCGAGCAGGCGCGCCAGGCGGTCGGTTTTGGTAGGGCCGGGCGCGATGTTTATGTAACTGATACAATCCGGCATACTTAGTTTGCTCAGTGTTTTGAACACGCTACTGATGCCCAGACGCAAGCTGTTGGAAATAATGAGTTTGGTTTCGGGTTCTTTGATAACGTGGGAAGACATTAAAAATACATAGCCGCCCGGGTTTACTTTAATGTTCTGGAGAATTAAAATAAACGACAAGAAAAGCTGGTTGAAATATTTGAGCCAGATTTCTTCGGTAATATCGGCAAACTGCATGGGCGGGGGGCCGCCGGTATTTAATACTAACACATCACAGCTGGGGTGCTGCTTAATAAAACTTTTTACGGTATCCAGCTGGGAGGTGTCCACCTCTTTCGTACTGGTAAAAACCACCTTGTCACAAACTTCTTCCAAGCGCAGTCGAATGGCTTTGCCAATACCTTTACTGCCGCCAAAAACTATTGCTTTCATAAATTTTTTTTCATGGCTATTTTATGGCCGTCTCCCAGCGAACTCTGGAGCGCTTTAATTTCCGTAAGTAAATTTTCTACCTTAGACAGAGCTATGGCGTGTTTCTCGTCAGGATACCACTCGCCGTCATCGCCTTTGACATACAAAAATATGTCGGACGGCTCAAACGCCACGGCGGCAAAAAAGATATTTTTATTCGCGCAGTGCGAGCCAAACGCGACTGGTTTTTTCGTAGCCGCTCGCATGGCCGGGATTGCCTTTAAATTGGCTTTCTCCGCTTCATAGGTTAACTGGGTGTGAATAAAAGTAATGTTATCATGCAAACCGCTGGCTGTCACGATATCCTCCATGCCGGATACACCGGTGGAAATGAAAACCATTTTACCGGTGGCTTGCAGCTTTTTTTGTAGCTCCAAATTTAAAATATCCCAACTTAAAGTTTTCCAAAAATCCGCGCCCTCATTTTGAAAAAAATCAATGGATCCAGGATCGGCAATGGCAAAACCAATTTTTTTATTATTTTTATGGCACAATTCTATGGCGCGTTTAAAAAATTCCAAGCTGAGCGGAATCCTGTCTGTCTTTGAACGGTCGTAAAATGATTGCTCGCGTATTTGAAATGTTATACCATCAATGCTGGTTTTAAAGAGGCTTTCCAAAAAAAATAACGCGCTACTTTCTGATCCCTTATGGTTATTTCCGATTTCGGCGATAAACATATTTTTGAAATAACTCGAAAATTAAAATCCTTTGGTTTCTCCCCCATCTACCACAAGCGACGCGCCAGTGGTAAAAGCGGAGCAGGGTGAAGCTAAAAATACCACGGCTTTCGCAATTTCTTCGGGATTTCCAAAACGAGCCAAGGGAACGTCTTTTTTTATATACTCTGTTACCATCCCGGGCTTGGATGCGACAATTTCTTCCCAACGTCCGCCTTTAAAGTAGATATTGCCAGGCACGACCGCGTTGATTCTGATTGTATGAAGGGCGAGCTCGCGGGAAGCATTTTTTACCAGCGTGAGTAGTGCTGCTTTGGCCGCGGCATACCCAAATGGGGCGGCGGTTCGCTCCCGCCCAACGATTGACGAGATGAGCACGATTGAGCCGCTCGTTTGCTTTTTCATGACGGGAACAAAAATGTTGAGCGCGCTTAAAACGCTTTTGACGTTGATATCAAAAAATCGCTGCCACTCTCCTGCGTCTAGTTTATTTTGGTGTTTCGGTTTGCCGCTGCCTAAATTGGGTATGAGGATGTCTACTCGCTTCCAATTTGTGAGCATCAAGGATTTGGCTTCATTCAAAACTTTTTCATCCGTGGCGTCCCCGACAATTGACAAAACGTGACTGCCGAATTTCTTTTTGAATTCCTGATACGTTTTTTTCAAACGATTTGGGTTGTGATCATTAATAAGAACACGCGCGCCTTCGGCTAAAAAAGCGTGGGCACTGGCCTTACCAATACCTTGCCCGCTTGCCGAAATAAAAACCGTTTTATTTTTGAGCTGTAGATCCATAGTGGCTAAGCCAAATATTTTTGGATATATCCGTTTACAAAATTGATATATTGCTTAATGGTCCTCGGCTCATCGCCGTCGGTTTGACGCGCGACCTGCAAAATAAAGCTACCGCGGTAACCAACTTCCTTGATGGCTTGAAATAATTTGTCAAAATTGGCGCTTCCCATTCCCAAGGGCCTGGTGGTACCGCCAAGCAACCGGTCTTTAATATGAATATTGTGGACAAGCTTTCCAAGCGTGGTTATTTCTTCGTAGGGGTCATACCCCAGGCCCGAGCTATTGCCACTGTCGTAATTCGCCTTCACCAGAGGGTTATTAATACGCTGTAAAAGCTCTAAAAATAACTTGGGAGGCAGGTCAGTCTCTAAAGTAAGGGTAACGCCCTGCTCTACGGCAGTTGGAATAACTTGATTGAGCGCCGCGATGAGCGTATTTTGTTCGTCCTCGGTTTTAATGGATGAATTATCAACCAAGGGAATCTCCACGGTCTGCGCGCCAATTTGTTTGGCCACCACAATTAATTTTTTTAAAATATCAATATTCTCTTGCCGCGTCGCGTCGTCGGTTCTAAAAAACGGCCGGCGCATAAAGTAGTCCGCGCAGATGTGGTTGACTTTCACGCCGGTCTCATTTATCAACTGATTGATTGTAGCCAAACCATTTTCCGACCAGAGCGGATTTTCTGTAAATCGGTCCAGGTCAAAAATGAATTCAATTTCATTCAGGCCGATTTGCGCGGCAAGTTTAAACTCATTTTCCCAGTTATCAAAAGGAAAAAATTGGATTCCCCGGCCGTTTGAGGGTGTGAGCCGACCTTGCATGATGCCGAGTGAATACGTCATACCAAAATTTGACAAATCAGCGTTTATGGATTTTGCCATCTTGTTTCGCTCTAAAAATCTTATCAATAACTTCCCGCGGATCTAAATTTTTCCAAGTCATATATAGTGCGTCTGGTTTAGGTTTAAAGTTAAGTTTTTTATGTACAGGAAAAGCTGCTGCCGGGCTCCCTGCCGCTTTGGCTGCCGCTACACCAACTGGAGAATCCTCGTGAACCAGCATGGCGGCATTATCTACTCCCACTAAATCCGCGGCTTTGAGATAAATTTCTGGATCTGGTTTCTTTTTATTAACACTGCTTTCAGTTAATACATATTTAAAAAATGGTTTCAAATGGCTTGCCGCAAGAATTTTCTCGGCATAATCATCGGGCGTTACAGAAGCCAAAACCAAATCGCCGCCAACCACAAGCAAAGAACTTTCTAAATATTCCGGCACACCCTCGCGCGGCACGATCGTGTGTGAATGCAGCATATCGCGATAGACGGTTTGTTTGGCTGCCTCTATTTCTTTTGGATTAAGTTTAAAACGAGCTAATTTACCCAGCCGAGCAATTTCTTTGGATATTGCCGCGTCTCCCGCGCCGACAAATTTTGCAAATTCATTTTGACCAAATTGTATCCCTAATCGCTCCGCCACCTCCTCAAACGCTTGTTGGTGAAGTCGCTCAAGATCCACCAAAGTTCCTTCAAGGTCAAATGCGAACTCTGGTTTGCGCTCCATATGTAAGGTTAAAAACAGTGCTAACATAATACCAAGTAGCTCGGGGTCTGTCAAACCCAAACTCTTGACTGTCAGTTAAACTTCAAAACTGGACTGGTTTAAAGTTGAAAACTGGACTTTAGCGCTGTCTGTCGGTAGAATGACGGGTTTACTCTTAACCTGTCATTCTATGGGCAAACAGATACATACG
>JAHFHV010000013.1:0-18917 GCA_023246725.1 Candidatus Magasanikiibacteriota bacterium
CCCCGCCCTTCGCGAAGAGCGGGGTTGTTTTTTTAGTGATTATGGGCTATAATGGCTGCATGACTCCTGACCTGTCTGCAGGCAGGTTCGTAATTTTTTTGTACTATGATTAATGTAGCAATTAATGGCTTTGGTAGAACCCCGCATAATGCGCCGCCCTGCTCCGCCTAGGCGAGGAAAGTTGGTGGCCTACTTTAAATTAAGCAAGGATATTGGTACTGTATGGATAAATCATTTGAAAGAGGAGGAAGATCGCAAGCAGACACGTTGCGCGCTAACGACACGCGTTCGGAGGAGGCGCGCTTGGATTTTGAAAACCGAAAACATCGAATGCTGGAATTGGCAGAAGAGCGCAATTGTTTGCCTGCGATGCGCATTATGCTTCTTTTGGCGGACGTACAGGCGGGTTTTGCCGATGAGCAAATTATTTTTGATTATAACCGCCGCGAGGCAGAAAAGCGCGGTAAGGGTGAATGGGCTAAAACACATGATGCGTTTCGTTCTTTTAGCACCCGCGGATCTGATTGGCTCCGATCAATTGAAGTTTTGTCTTTGGCTATCCGCGCCGAAGAAAATGTGCCGAGCCTTATGCTGGTACAGGATCTTGAGAGTCCGGAAGGCAGGGTATTTGAAACCTGGTGTCAGAAGAATTTTTTAAATGCCCACACGTTAGTCGAAATTATGAACCGTTTGCGCCAAGATCGGTCAGTTGACCTGTCGAGCATTCAGACAATACCGTTTCGTGACCTGGGAAGAATTATTGTTGAAACCCATCTCGATCGACTCATGATTGTAGATGATGATGCCACATCACGTCAAAAAGGTTTCATCAGTTCTACACAACTTGTTCCATTGCCGCCTCAGGGGTTTACCAAGAGGCCGGATCATTACGTAAAGCTGTCGCCGCGCTCGGCTGTAGCTGACGCGATTCATCCTACCATTATTGTAGCGACGTATTTGGAAGAAGTGGAAAGAAAATCTGCAGCAACAAAAGGGAGCTCCTCAAAAGTAACTTCTCAAACAGGAATCTCCGCCTCGGAAGCGCCTAAAAAGGATATTTTCGCCCACGGTGTTCACCAGGTGCATGCGGACGACCTTGAGGAACTGTGCCCGGGTTTGTTGGCGCCCTATGAGAATCCTTGGTTTCAATCACATCATCCGGAAGAATTCGTACCGCATATTGATCGTAACAGCGGTACAGTAGTCAGAGGCGTGCATGTTCATGTGCGCGGATCGGAATTAGCTGATTTGCCGGATAATTTCTTTGACAGTGTTGAAGTCTATGGCCAAGAGGCAGAGACAGTTTTGATTGATTATCTTATGGACCAGGGTAAACCAGCGGTCGGAAGATTTAAGTTTCACAATCTGGCTTTGCTTACTAGTAAGGCGGCCCAGGAAATGTTCAATCGCTCGGGCGGCAGAGCCGCGCTCAATGACATCACCGGATTTAATCTGCGCTTATGGTATGAACAGCGTCTGCGATTATGCGGCGAGGCTAACTCAACCGACCAATTGGTTGCTTGTGATAAAACGCTCACACTAACGCTTGGCGACGTCCTGGGCAAAGAGCTTGCCCACAGTATTGAAACTTATTGTCCAACCGAGGTTATAATCAATAACCGGCGATTGGTAACCATAGAGTATACATACGATTCCTCCGCCAGCAGACATGCCGCCGAAATTTGTTTAAACGCGAGCCATCCCGAAGATGCTTTGTCTATCGTCAACGAATTGCCGAAACTCATGCCAAAAATCGGTGATCCGAAACAGCCGCCCATCGGCCTGTCATTTGTGGTGCGCACTCCACAATACTTTGAATTGCAAATTCTAAAGCCGAATCGGTATAACTTTGATGATGCTCGCGGCGAGCAGAACATCTTCCCCGACCGACGATTCAATAACCTTGATAGGGCGGTTGATTATATGGAGGCCGCTCGCATTGCCTATGCCTTTGAACATGTTGATTCACGATTCGTTTTGAAATCTTTTAACCCGAATATACATGTAAACATCTTATGGGACACTGTGCCTTTCCAGCCTGAAAAACCTTTTCCCAACGCTGAAGAGATTGCTAAGGCCAAACCGATTGAGCCGTTGGTTGTGGCGAGAACTGGAGAAAAAATCATCCCGTTTCCAGCTGTTATATTCCAACCAAGCGACCAACTATATCGTTCGCCAGATGAATTTGGTTTGATATGGTTTGTAGAACAAGCTGATGCGGATAGATGTGAAGAGGCGGCCCGGAGAAAGTGGCAAGAATTGGGTGGAGCGGCCGAAGCAATGCCACTAAAAAAAATCATTCCATTAAGCCGCGCTCAAGAGTCTCAAGCTAGAGCCAGATCATTTGCCGATAGCGTGGATTTAAGCCTAGAGCGAGAGCGCCAGCGAGAGGATGAGAGTGCCAAGGAAGATCGCGCGCGAAAAGAGACAAAGGACGCATATCAGGAATATGTTAAACTGTGCAGTGAAGTCCGGGCGTTTTATAAAACTGACCTGGCGCAATTTTTGTCACCGGTAATTGATGCCAGTCTGCGAGAGCGTTGCGATGATGAGGGCGGACTGTTTGGAATAGAAAACGCAGATCAACTGGAGCCGACAACGTTGCGTGATGCAGTAGAAAAATATCGGAAAGATTTTGCAGCGTACAAATTGGCGCTCGAGAACGCATATTTTGAGCGTCTAGAAGCGGCCGAAGACAGCGGGCTCCTTCAGCGTATTAAAGAGATAGCGCCCCGTCTCCTGCCCACCTGCGATTTGTGCGGTAAACCAGCCACTCTCTCCGGTGAGCCTGGCGCCGCCTGGGATAATCTCGCGGTTTTTGGCTCGGCGCGGCTGGCTTGCGGATGCCCAGAGGGCGGTTGGAAAGAACATGACAGGAGCGGCCAGGTGGCGCCTCCTTTGGTTCAGCTGCTTCACCATTATTATGACCTTTCTAGCAAAGGAATCCCTATGATGGCTGTCAGCAGCGCTTTGACACCTAATCGTTCTCCGTCAGAGGCTGTTATTTTAAAAACTGTTACGGCTGATAACCGCGCAATCATGTGGCAGGCGGCGGTTAGAAATAGCGGCTTCTACCCCGCAATTATTATTAACCCAGAACTCCTGGCTCAACCCCTGGATACGACCAAGGCTGTAGTTAAAAACGTTTGGAGGCCTGTCGTCGAGCCGCTTGTCAGCGATCTGTATAAACGGACCGAAGATGAAGTGAGGGCGGGCAATGTTTTGAAGCTGCGCTTTGAAGTTGGTACGGATCCAGCCACGGGCGATCCGCAACTTACGGCCCGGGGTACGGAGCGCGCTATCACAACCCTCTTTGTTATCAATAGTCAAAATAAAAATTTGATTCCCGGCACAGAATATTATTGTAGACGCGCGGCACGAACGTCCCCAGATAAAAAAGCTGGCTCTGATGTTGTTAGCCCAGTGCTCGTTTACCCTTTCCTGGAGGTTCCTCCGCATCAGCCAAAATCAGAACCATCTAAATCAAAGCAACCCCCTAAAAGAGGCCCGTCTTTAAAAGAAGAAAAACCAAAACCTCCGGGACCTTCAGTTGGCGCTGGACGGATGGCAGAAGCGCTCAGAGACGCCCTAAAAAAGAAGGAGTAGTGAGTTTTTGTTGAGATGGTACTACAATTTTAAATCTAAGATTTTATTATTTTTTATGATAAACATCGCAATCAACGGCTTTGGCAGAATTGGACGGCAAGCGCTTAAAGCCGCGTGGGTGAAAAAAAATATCAAAGTAGTCGCGGTGAATGATTTGACTGATACCACAACGCTGGCGCATCTTTTAAAATATGACACGGCTTATGGCACGTGGCCAATTAATATCAGCCATGATGAAACCAATATTATTATTGGAGAGAAAAAAATTCCGGTGTTCGCGGAAAAAGACCCTTCTCTGCTTCCGTGGCGGAAATTAAAGGTAGACGTGGTTTTGGAGTGTACCGGTCGGTTTACCGATAAAACCGGAGCCGAACTTCATATTAAAGCTGGCGCCAAAAAAGTTATTATTAGCGCCCCAGCCAAGGGGGGCGATGTGCCGACGTATGTGATGGCGGTAAACAGTAAAAAGGTGGGGGCGGAAAAATCCACGGTGATTAACAATGCCTCGTGCACCACCAACTGTATTTCGCCGGTGATGCAGGTTTTGGAAGATACGTTTGGGATTGCCAAAGCCATGATGACCACGGTGCACGGCTACACGGCTGACCAAAATTTACAAGATGGTCCGCACAAAGATTTGCGCCGGGCCAGAGCCGCGGCGGCCAATATCGTCCCTACGACCACGGGCGCGGCCGTAGCCACTACCGAGGCGATTCCCGAACTCCATGGCACGTTTGATGGCGTGGCCATTCGCGTGCCGGTGCCTACGGTATCGCTTTCGGATATTACCGCAGTTTTAAAGCGCGATGTTACGAAAGAACAAATTAACGCGGCTTTGACGAAAGCGTCTCTAGCGCCACGCTATAAAAATATTTTAGCGGTTACGAATGAACCGCTCGTCTCATCTGATTTTATTGGCAACACGCATTCAGCCACGGTGGATTTAGCCCTCACGAATGTGGTGGCGGGAAATCTTGTAAAAGTTATTGCCTGGTATGATAATGAAGCCGGATATGCTCACCGACTAATTGAGATGGCGGAGGAATTCGCGTAATTACCTAAATGCGTTTGCCATCAATTGTCATTCTGAGCGCAGCGAAGAATCTCTGTCCCAATCACTCGCTAACAATTTAACAATGTAACAATTGAACCAGACAAAGATCCTTCACTACGTTCAGGATGACAGCAAAAAACATCTCGTAATTTACAGTAATACTCTGTATGCACGCGGGTTTTAAAAATCATTTTATTCCGCATGCGGGCAATAATTATCACCCGCATCTGCTCCACACCAAGCGGGCCATTTTTTACAGCGCGTTTTTTTTAGCGTTAAAGTGCATTATTTTTATTACCGTACTCGCAATCCCGTCCCAGGCGTATTTGGCGCCGGATGTTTTGGCTGTTCATTATAGCGCTATTCTTGACCGTACTAATCAGCTTCGGGCGGAGAATGGATTGCCAGCGCTCTCGCCTGCTAATCTGCTAACCGTGTCGGCAAACGCCAAAGCCGAGGACATGGCGCGGAATCATTATTTTAGTCATTTTGGGCCCAGCCGCCACACCCTGTCATATTTTTTAGATAAAGCCGGTTACCGCTACAGCGTGGCCGGAGAAAATTTGGCCATGGGTTTTGCCAGCGGTGAAGAAGTTATTAATGCCTGGGTAAAAAGCCCCACTCATTACGCAAATTTAATTGACACTGATTTTAATGAATTTGGCCTTGGGATCGAAGCTGGCGAATACAGTGGCATTCCTACTGTGTTTGTGGCCGAACATTTTGGCGCCCCTCTGCCCCGCGCCCCGCAGCTGCCTGGCGCCGTGAGCGAAGTCGAACGGCCGACTCCACGCCAAGTGCGGCCACCGGTAGCGGCCGAAGCAGTTCCTGTTCCAACGCAAAAAGTTAGTGGACAGAAAGTGGCGGAAGCGCCGGAAGGCCTCGTCTACCCAATTCTGGACAAAGAACATTCCCATGTTTTTTGGGCGGGTGACGGGCAAACCACCCACCTCACAATCCGAGCGCGGATTACCGGGCCCGTTCTGGGCGCCAGCGTGGCGGTTGGCCAGTATTCCATTCCGTTAACGTCAGACCCACAGAGTGATGAATGGCAAGCGCAACTCACGGTTCCAGCCGGTCCGGAAAGTTTTTTTAAGCCTATTATCGTACCAACTATTATCATGAAAACCCCGCAGGGAGAGGAGATTTCCGATACGATTGATTGGTACAACGTTAAGGTCTTAACCCCCAGTCCGGTAGAGCAGTATTTTAACGCTAAAACATTTTTGCCTTCGCTCGCCGGCCTCTTTGGCACTACTCGGGCTATTTATCTTGCCTTTTTAGGGCTGTTTGGCTTGGTTCTTCTCCTTAATATTGTTATTGAGGTTCGCCGCCAGCATCCGCATATTATTGTGCAGACCTTGGCCCTTTTGGGGTTACTTATTTGTTTGGTAAAGATTTAGGTTGCCGACTTGCACAAGTTCCCTCTCCCTAGGGAGAGGGATAAAGGGTGAGGGCTGGTTTCGCGGGTTGCCAGTCTTTTTTGTATCTGTTAGAATGTGTTAACTGGGATATTAAAAACAGCAAGGCCGGCGCGCGTACGAGACGCGGCCGGCCGAAGCGCCGTCACCTGACCTTCCACAAGTAGCCGTTCACGGCCTCGTCGAGGAAGGATCGGACAGAGCAGTAGAGGCACCAGGAGACGAGTAGGGACAGCGGCACGCCGAGAAACCAGCGTGCGAAGCCCATCACGTTCGTCAGGACCATGTAGTCCAGCCATCCGATGACGATGGCGACGGCCAGGAAAACGCAGGCGAGGAAGAGTGGGCGCGGGCCCAGCATGCGGTTGATCGGGTACTTGATCATTGTGACCTCGTTGTTATCGGGGGAAAGTTGACTCGCAGTACGCGAGCGCAACATAGCCGATAAACGTTATATAACAGCAAAGTTTAAGATTTTTGTCAAGTGTATGCCAGAATCCGCTAACGAGCCAAATATCCGCATTATTAAGGAGCCAATTTCCTTAATGGATTTAAAAAATATTGCGGTCGAATGGTTTGGCGAAATGGCTAAAGCCGTGGTTGATATTGAACAAGGCATAATGGCAGTCGGCGGCGATTTACATGCTGATGAAGAAGCATTATTATTAGAAAATGAATCGCGCCAGGCAGATTTATGGGGGATTAATTTGTATCCGAATGCGACCGGAGAGAATTTTATTGAATTTGATTCCATGATTAACCTGCGGCCGAATCAGAATAACCGCTCGCGCGGCGTGGACGACCCAGCCATTCGCGAAAAAATTATCGCGGTGGTGCATGGTTTAGTTACTAGCGTATGACGGCCATTCACAAAACTTTAGCCAATGGCCGCTGGTTTGCCTTGACGCTGGATGAACAGCTTGGAAACGTAGGGAGCGAAGTAGGGCGCGCAACTAAACGGCATCGTCAGGGAGATACAGCACAGCGTGATCGAGCTCTGGACAGAGCGTTCGAACTACTCGATTTAACCATTCAAGATCCGCGGTGGCGGCACCGGCTTAAAGAGATATGTCGCGCGCGCGAAGTTTTGGTCGATACATTTTATGGTGATAGAGTGTACGGCGACACGCCCGAAGGTTTAGAAAAATATTTTTTTCAATTTGCCTTAGCCGCGAGGAGAGATAGATAGACAGACCTCTCTTCCCGTTCTCTCCTTTGCAAAGGAGAGAACGAATCGCCGCGACCCTCTCCTTAGCAAAGGAGAGGGCAGGGAGAGGTCTCGCTGACCTTTGGCACTAACAGAAATCAACGATGACACTATTTATGAACCGCATTTTATCTTCCGATACCACTACAAAAATTGGCCAAGAAGTTTTGCTGAAAGGCTGGGTAAACGCCCGGCGCAATATGGGCAAGATTGTGTTTTTAGATTTGCGCGACAGAAGCGGAATTATCCAATTGGTGGGGGTGCCAAGCCAAATGGACGCAGCGTCCGTTGAGAGCCTGAAAGATGTGCGGCCGGAGTGGGTGATTGAAGTTGTCGGCACAGTCCAAGAGCGCGGGGAAAAACAAAAGAATCCGGAGATGCAAACGGGGATGGTAGAAGTTTTGATTAAATCTCTTGCTGTTTTAAACAAGGCCGAGACGCCGCCGTTTGAAATTGATAAGGATACCAAGGTAATTAATGAAGAATTGCGCCTCAAGTATCGTTATTTGGATTTGCGCAGTGAGCGGATGCAAAAAAATATTAGACTGCGCGACAAAATAATTTCTTTTTTCCGCAATTATTTGCACGCCGTTGATTTTGTGGAGATTGAAACACCGATTATTACCAAGGTGACGGTTGATTCTGGAGCGCGGGAATTTTTAGTGCCGTCCCGCGTGCATCCCGGCCAGTTTTATTCTTTACCGCAATCGCCCCAGCAGTTTAAACAGCTAAGCATGGTGGCGGGGTTTGAGCGGTATTTTCAAATTGCCCGCTGTTTTCGCGATGAAGACCAGCGCGGCGACCGCCAACCGGAATTTACCCAGCTTGATTTGGAAATGTCATTTGTAGAACGCGAAGATGTACTTTGGATTATTGAAGACATGCTGATTAAGATGGTGCAAACCACGACGCCAGAAAAACGAATTCAAGCGGTGCCTTTTCCGCGCCTTTCGTATGCTGAGGCTATGGAAAAATACGGCACTGATAAACCGGATTTGCGGGAAGACAAAAACGACCCCAACCTCCTGGCTTTTTGTTGGGTGGTTGATTTTCCATTTTTTGAAAAAACCGATGCGGGCGGCTGGACGTTTACGCACAACCCGTTTTCGCGGCCGAAGCCAGAGCACATGCCGTGGCTTATGAAAAAAGAACATATTGGAGAAATTTTAACTTCCCAATACGATATTGTTTTGAACGGCTATGAAGCGGGCGGGGGAAGCATCAGGAACCATGAGCCGGAAGCTTTGCGCGCCGTTTTGGAGATTATTGGCCTTAGTGAAGAGCAAATTAAAAGCCAGTTCGGCCATATGCTTGAGGCGTTTACGTTTGGCGCCCCGCCGCACGGTGGCATTGCTCCTGGCATTGACCGTATTGTGATGCTTTTGGCTGGTGAGCCAAATATTCGCGAGGTGATTGCCTTTCCCAAAACCGGCGACGCCAAAGATTTAATGATGGGGGCGCCGTCCGTTTTACCACCCAAGGCTTTGGAGGAAGCGCATATTGCGCTTGATAAAAAATATGACCACGGAGCTTAAGCTGGAAAAATTTCAGGGGCCACTAGAACTTCTGCTCCAACTGATTGACGAGGAAAAATTAAATATTACCGAAATCGCGCTGGCCAAAGTCACAGAACAGTATTTTAAACACATGGATACCCTGGACGGAGAACGGTCGGAAGTGCTAGCGGATTTTTTAGTCATCGCGACCAAGCTCGTCTATTTAAAATCAAAACAGCTGTTGCCGTACTTGTACCCAGAAGCGGACGAGGGCCCGAGTTTGGCAGATCAATTAAAATTATATAAACGCTACGCGGATGCCAGCAAGCTGGTAGAAGAATTGTGGAATCAGGGTTCTGTAGCCTATGGCCGCGTGGAGCCGCCCGCCCCCAGGCCGGAAAAAATAACGGTGCCGCTTAATAGCCACCCAACCGATTTGCACGCCTCATTTCTCCAGTTGTTAAAACGCTTACGACCGGTAGCGCCTCTGCCGGAAGTTAGCATTGACCACAGTGTTTCGGTAAAGCAAAAGGTTGAATCCATTTTTAACTGGCTTAAGCAGTGGACCACCATGAGTTTTAAAAAACTGCTCGGCCAGGCCGAAACTAAAACCGAGGTGATTGTGAGTTTTTTGGCCCTGCTCGAACTAGTGAAGCAGAATAAAGTGAAGATTGAACAGGGTGGTGCGTTTGAGGATATGATGATAAAAAAAGTTTAAAAGTATGTCCAATCTTATTTCTCAAATTGAATCCATATTATTTGTTGCCGGCAAGCCCTTGGCGTCTAAAAAAATCGCTAAAGTGTTGACTGTAAAAGAAATTGACGTGGTGAACGGGCTTGAGGAATTGATCGCAAAATATTCTGCCAATGATTCCGGGGTAGTTTTGCTCCATACGAATGATGAGTGGCAACTGGTGAGTAGCCCAGAGAATAAAGAAGTGGCGGAGAAGTTTGTAAAAGCGGAAATTTCCGGAGAGTTGACGCGTCCACAATTGGAAACACTCACGGTAATTTCCTACTGCGGTCCAATCACGAAGCCCGAATTAGAACAAATCCGCGGAGTTAATTGCAGTTTAATAATTCGGAATTTAATGATGCGCGGACTGGTGAAAGAGAACGAAGACGTAACGAATCTCCTCCCCACGTACGAGGCGACTATGGAGTACTTACGGCACCTGGGCCTTCAGAGTCTTGCCGAGTTACCCGAGTATCAGGAGTTGCATAAGCATCAGTATATAACTGCCGCCACGAAAACAGATTAGACGGATTGTGAGACAGATTTGACAGATGTGATTGACGTTCACATCCGTTTGTATCCGTTTTACAATTTGTAGTATCTGTTTCAAGTTATGAACAACAAATTTTCCGATTTTCTCTCTTCTTTCGGCCTCATGATTTTGGGGGTGCTTTTGTTGTTTATTGGTTCGGTTAAATTCACCCATGCCGAGCCGGCCAGACCGCTTACGGCGGTAGCCGGATTTAAAATAGTCGCGAGCGCGGCGGTGCCAACTGTCCAAATCGCGGATAGCATTGGGGGAGACAGCCTGCCAACCGTTACGCCGCCACGCCACCCGGAAATTCCGCTCCCCGTTACCAACACTCCCTTTAACAAGGATTTAAGCGCGGCCGCCGTAATGGTGGCGGATGATGCTACGAGTGCGCCTTTGTTTGAAAAAAACAGCGGCACGTCGCGACCTTTAGCGAGTATTACCAAACTAATGAGCGCCCTGGTGCTGCAGAGCCTGCCTATCAACTGGAGCAGTACCACGGTAATTACCGAAGATGATGTGGACAGCAGCAGCCACCATGTTAACGCGGGCGAGCGTTTTACGCTGGAAGATTTGTGGCACGTGGCCTTGGTGGGTTCATCCAATAGCGCCATTAACGCGTTGGTTGCAGCCAGCGGGCTTACACAGGAAGAATTTGTGGCCAAAATGAATAGCCAAGCCCAAGAATGGCGCCTCCGCACCCTCCGTTTTGTGGAGCCAACCGGTTTAAGCAGTGGCAATGTGGGCAGCGCCCAAGATGTGTCGCGGCTTCTGGGCCGGGCGCTGGCGGTTGATAAAATTTACAATACCCTCCAAATTGGCGAATATTACGCCGAGCCTTTGGGGGGTAAAGCCAAACGCCGCGTGTGGAGTACTGATTGGCTGTTAACCAATTGGGTGCCAAGCGCGTTTAACAAAGATAGCATTGTGGGCAAAACCGGTTATACGCCGGAATCGGGCTACAATTTTGCTGTTCGCCTCTCGGGCGAGAAACAACACGCGGTGCGGGTGGTGGTCTTAGGCACTAATTCTAATACCGCTCGCTTTAGCGAAGCCAGGGATTTGGCCGAATGGGCGCTGGCCCGCTACCGTTGGCCAGGGGAAGCGGGGTATGTTGACTTAGCGAATGATTCACAATAACTCGATCGGTTGTCATTCTGAGGAAGTCCCGCATTGCGGGAGGACCGAAGAATCTAGTTGGCCAATCGCCTACGAACTAGATCCTTCGTTTTACTCAGAGCCTGCCCTGAGCTTGCCGAAGGGATGACAGCGAAGCGCGTATATGCCAATTAAATCAATCGCACAAATAAAAAATGTAAAAGGTAAACGTGTGCTCGTCCGCGTGGATTTTAACGTCCCGCTCCGAAAAGCAGGGACAGGTCTAGGCCTGTCCGTACAAGATGATTTTAAAATTCAGAAAACCCTGCCCACTATAAAATATTTAATTAGTAAGGGAGCGAAAGTAATTTTAACGAGTCATTTGGGGAGGCCGAAGGGAGTTGATAATAAGTTGAGTTTGAAGCCGGTGGCGAAATATTTGGAGAACGTTTTAAAACAGCCGGTTACATTTTTGAAGATTGAAAGATTAGAAGATTGTAAGACAATACAACCAACAATCGAGCAATTGAGCAATGGAACAATTGCCATGCTGGAAAATGTCCGCTTTATTCCGGGCGAAGAAGACAATGATGTAAAAGTTGCGAAAGCGTTGGCAAGTTCGGCGGATATTTTTGTGCTGGATGGTTTTGCCGTGGCGCATCGCGATTCCGCTTCCGTTTCTGGAGTAGCCAAATTTTTGCCTAGTTATGCCGGGCTGTTACTTTTTAACGAGGTGAGTGTATTAACTACTGTAATGAAGAGGCCAAAGCGCCCCTTGGTTGTGATGCTCGGCGGGGCCAAGGTTGAAACAAAAATTCCCATTTTACGTCATCTTTTACAAAGAGCCGATCACATTCTGGTGGGCGGTGAAATTGCTAATACGTATTGGTGGGCCAAAGGAAATGATATTGGAGCGTCCCGCGTTGGCAAGGAGTTTAAACAGGAGGTGGTGAAGTATTGTGAAAACAAAAAAGTAGTTCTACCGGTTGATATAGTCGCAGGCAAGGAGGACGGCAAGCACGTCAAAATTTTATCGACAAGTTCACCGTTCACCGTCCACAGTTCACAGTTGGCGATTTATGATATTGGCCCAAAAACGGTAGAATTATTTTCTAGTTATTTTAAAAAAGCTGGAACGGTTTTATTTAATGGGGCGCTCGGCAAATTTGAGGTGCCGCCCTACCAAAAAGGGACGTTCGCTTTAATGAAAATACTTGCTATAGCTAAAGCCTACAAAGTGGTTGGCGGGGGCGAGAGCGTGGAGATTTTGAAAAAGTGTGGTATAATTAATAGGGTAGATTTAGTGTCTACTGGCGGCGGGGCCATGCTGGAGTTTTTGGGCGGAAAGAAATTACCCGGGATTGAGGCGCTTAAGTAGAATTTTTTAAAAGGTCATTTTGTCATCCCGACGACGAAGGAGGGATCTCTGTCCGGTTGGTGATTGGGACAGAGATTTCTCACCCCCGATGACGGGGGATTCGAAATGACAGCTTAATTCGTAATCTGAATTATTTCTTATTACATGAAATAATTCATAAAGGAGAACAGTATGCCCAATGGCACGAATGGTAAAATTAAAAGTGACAATACTATGCACCGCGATCATTTTGGTAAAAAAATAATCTTCACGCTGGTTGGAGTGCTTTTGGTGTATCTTGTTTTTTATGTCGGCGTGTTAACCCGCAATGCCATTAAAAAGTTTGACTACGTGGGCACGGCCGATGTAAGCGAGAGGACGATTACCGTCAACGGTTACGGCAAAGTAACCGGCGCCAACGACATCGCGGTAACTTCCATTGGTTATTCCAATACCGACCAAGACGTGGCCAAAGCCCAACTCGCGAATAAAAAAGTTATGGACAACATCATGAGTGATTTAAAAAAAATGGGTATTGCCGACAGAGATTTAGAAACCAATTACACTATTTATCCGCAGTATAATTACACCCAGCAAAAAGGGCAAGAATTTACCGGTTACCAGGTAAACAACACGCTCATGGTTAAAATTAGAAACTTAAGCAAGATTAGCGCGGTTTTGTCGCTCCCGGGTAAATATGGCGCCAATTCCGTGGGCGGGCTTAATTTTACCATTGATGATCCGGAGAATTTAAAAGTCGCGGCGCGCGACAAAGCTTTGGCCGATGCCGGCACGAAAGCCAGGACCCTCGCGAAGCAACTCGGGGTGCAATTGGTAGAAATCGTGGCCTATAATGAATACGAGGGCGGCCCGGAAGGCCCGGTTCCGTACCTGTCCATGAAAGCCGATGGCATGGGCGGCGGAGGTGTTATGACTGGCCCGGACACTGTGGCCACGGGCAGCAAAGAACAGGTCATGAACGTGAATATTACCTATAAAATACGCACAGCGCACAGATATTAAACGGAAATTAACGAAAAAGAGGGAAAAATTCCCTCTTTTTTAATTCTTTCATGTATGATAAAATGAGAATAATCATTTTTAGTGTCATTGCGAGGAGGCCTCAAGGCCGACGCGGCAATCCCCCTGTGACAAGAGGTCCTTAAAACAATGGGATCGCCACGGCCCTATGGGCCTCGCGATGACACACCTAAACCAGGCCGCGCTTCCCCGCAACTGCGGGGCGCGGTATGATTTCGTCAAATCATATGAAAATAAAAAATATAACTGCCCGTGAAATTTTAGACTCACGCGGCAATCCCACGGTGGAAGCCAAAGTTATTCTTATAAATGGCATGATTGGTATTGGTAAAGTGCCCAGCGGCGCTTCAACTGGTACGCATGAAGCTTTGGAACTTCGCGACGGAGGAAAACGTTATGGCGGTAAAGGCGTGCTTAAGGCAGTACATAATGTCCACATGATGATCGCTCCGGCGCTTAAGGGGATGGATGTAACAAAACAAATTGAGTTGGACGAAAAAATGATAAAGCTTGATGGAACTAGAAACAAAGCAAAGCTGGGGGCGAATGCAATTTTGGCGGTCTCGCTCGCGTTGGCTAGAGCCGGAGCCAAAGCTACGAATGTACCCTTGTACCGTTACATCAGAACAACCTTTAAAATTGCGGAAAAAGAATTTAGAATGCCGATTCCCACCATGAATATTTTAAATGGTGGGCGGCACGCGGATAACGGATTATCCATTCAAGAGTTCATGATTATTCCGCGGAGTAAACTATTGCGTGAACGGGTGCGGATGGGTTCACAAATTTTTCATTCGCTCGCAAATTTGCTCAGTCAGAAAGGGTATGCTACGTCGGTGGGGGACGAGGGCGGATTTGCACCAGAGCTTCTTAACAACGAACGCGGACTTCAGCTTATTATAGAAGCAATTAAACTGGCTGGGTGGGAGCCGGGCAAACATGTATTTTTGGGGTTAGACGTGGCCGCATCGGAATTTTATCGCCATGGCAATTATTACTTCATGAGCAAAAAACAAGGCTGGCGGCCGGTCAAAATGATTGAGACGCTGGCCGCCTGGGTAAAAAAATATCCGTTAATTTCTATTGAAGACGCACTGAGTGAAGATGATTGGGATAATTGGAAAGTACTCACCAAAGAATTGGGAAAGAAAGTAACACTGGTAGGGGACGATTTGTTTGTGACAAATGTGGAGCGGTTAAAACAGGGAATAGAGCAAGGAGTGGCGAACGCGATTTTAATTAAGGTGAACCAAATTGGGTCGCTTACCGAAACGATTGAGACGATAATGCTCGCCAAGAAGCATGGGTATCAAACCAGTGTATCTCACCGCAGTGGGGAAACCGCCGACACATTTATTGCCGATTTGGCTGTGGCCGTGAATTCAGAATTTATTAAAACTGGATCGATGTCGCGATCCGAACGAGTGGAGAAGTATAACAGGCTCATGGAAATAGAAAGTGAATTGGGGTTGTAATGTGCGAAACTTTGAACCCCATACCCCATCCCTCGCCCTTCCCCTAAAAGGGGAAGGGAACGAACGAGACACGCGCCTCGCTCAACGCCGTCTCTCCCCTTTTAGGGGAGAGACAGAGAGAGGGGTATTTGGCGAATACTCTCAAGAGTGGAACATTTAATTGCGATATTACTAAGTATGAGTGAGAACAAACCAACATGGGAGCAACAATTATTTAACGAACAAAGAGATGGAGAATTAAAGGAAGAAGACCAAGAAACGTGTTTGAAATTTTACAAGGGAATTTTAAAACATTTAAAACGTTGTGAATTTGAGCCCACCCCTGCTGAGGCCGTATATATTAGAAAGCTCGTCGCTGAAGTCTGGAATGAAAATAAAACAAGCAGTCCGAATGCAACAACCACTCCCAAAATTTTATGGTTAGAGGTAATACATCGTTTTCTCTTGGATTATTATGGTATAAATCAAGAGGATTATATGTCGGGAATTAAAGAAGAGTATGGGGTGCAGGCGATTAAAGACTTATTTCGCCTTATAAAAGAAAAATATAGGCCAGAGCGAGAGCTGATTTGACCAACAAACACTCAACTCGGCTACACCTTGGGGAAAGCTCTGGTGCGTGGTTCAGGACGACAAGTTTATGAATAAATCAAGTACTACTGTCTTAATTATTCTCGACGGTTGGGGGATGGCAGATCCTAGACAAAAAGGGAATGCGATTACACCTAAAACCGCCCCGCATTTTTTTGAGTATTGGAAAAAGTATCCGCACACTTTGCTTGAGGCCAGCGGCGCGGCAGTTGGGCTCCCCAAAGGCCAAGAGGGGAACAGCGAAGCCGGGCATTTAAATATTGGGGCGGGGCGCGTGGTAAAGCAGGACGTGGTGTATATTGCGAGGGCAATTAAAGACGGCACGTTTTTTAAGAACGGCGCGCTCTTGGAAGCAATCGCTCACGTCAAAAAAAACAAATCAAAGGCACATGTTATGGGGCTCTTGTCGAACCATAACAGCGCGCATTCGTGCCCCGAGCACTTGGACGCACTGCTTGATTTGCTCCATGAGCACGGCATAAAAGAAGTTTATTTGCATTTATTTACCGATGGCCGCGATTCTGGTCAGCATGACACTCCGCATCATTTAAAAAAATTACAACAGCATTTTCATGGAACCGAAAAAATTGCCAGCATTATGGGACGGCTGTATGGCATGGATCGGAATAAAAATTGGCAACGCACCGAGAAAGCTTACAATGCCCTGGTGGCTGGGAAAGGGAAAACAGCCGCCAGCGCTGTGGAGGCGGTGACGATGGGCTATAATTCTGGCGAGAGCGATGAATTCATTTCTCCCACGGTGATTATGCGCAAAGGCAAACCAGTGGCGACGATTGAAAATAAGGACGCGGTTTTCTTTTTTAATTTACGCAGCGACC
Organism: Candidatus Magasanikiibacteriota bacterium; assembly: GCA_023246725.1. Lineage (GTDB taxonomy): Bacteria > Patescibacteriota > Patescibacteriia > Magasanikbacterales > GWA2-37-8 > SICD01. The sequence continues at coordinate 16,454 of JAHFHV010000013.1, forward strand.
GGGCGCGGCAGATTGCCAAAGCATTCGTCCAACCGAAATTTGAACGAGAAAATAGCGGCGCGTTTAAGCGCAAAAAAATACTTAAGCAGCTGGCGTTTGCGGCGATGACGGATTTTGGGCCAGATTTACCCGGGCTTCTTACTGCTTTTCCCAGCCGTGATGTGACAAATAGTTTGGTGCAAGTTTTGTGCTCGCCCCCCTCGGCTATCGCTCGGGGCGCCTTGAGCGCAGTCGAAAGGCGGCGACAACTCTATTTAGCCGAGAGTGAAAAGTTCGCTCACATCACCTATTTTTTTAATGGCGGGTACCAGGAACATCTTGATGGCGAGCGGTGGGTGAAAATTGCCTCGGATCGGGTGAAAGATTTTGAATTTGACCCGAATATGGAAGCCAATAAAATCGCGTCCTATGCCGTGAAGGCGATTGAGAGCGGCGAGTATGAGTTTATTGCCATAAATTTTGCCAATGCCGATATGGTGGGGCATACGGGGAATTTGGTAGCCGCCGAAAAAGCCATAACTTTTTTAGACAAACAAATTGACAAAGTTATCCGGGCTGTGATAAAAACTGGTGGCCAGTGTATACTAACTGCCGACCACGGCAATGCCGAAGAGATGCTGAATACCAAAACCGGAGAAATTGACACGGAACATTCCGTGAATCCAGTTCCGTTTATAGCCATTGCTTCGGCCGCGGATTTTAAAACAGGTAAGCTTACGCATAAAGAGCTCCGTAAGGGCAAGCTGGCCAACGTGGCCCCCACGATTTTAAAAATGATGGGAATTAAAAAGCCAGCGGAGATGAGCGGGAAGAGTTTGTTGTAGTGGTGTCATTGCGAGCGACCGAAGGGAGCGCGGCAATCCCACGGCTTTCAGAATTATTTTAATAAACTTAACAGAGTAATTTAAACTGGGGGATTGCCACGTCGGCCTTGAGGCCTCCTCGCAATGACACGTCACATTATGTCTAAATCTTACAAACCTGTTGTTCTCGTCATCTGCGACGGCTGGGGGGTGGCGCCGGATACCGAAGGGAACGCCATTACCCGGGCCAAGCTCCCGCATTTTAAATCCTACGTTAAAGAGTACCCGGCCATGACGCTGCACGCCTCGGGGAATGAAGTCGGACTTTTGTTTGGTGAAATTGGCAATTCCGAAGTGGGGCACCTTAACATTGGCGCCGGGCGCGTCTATTACCAATCCTGTCCGCGCATTAATCAGGAAATTTCCAGCGGTGAATTTTTTAAAAATAAAGCGTTTCTGGACGCCGCGGCGCACGTGAAAAAAAATAAATCAAAACTGCATTTAATCGCCATGTTAAGCAGCGGCAATGTGCACGCCAGCAACGACCATTTGTACGCTCTCTTGGAACTGTGTAAAAAACAAGACTTTGGCAAAGAGGTTTTTATTCACGTGATTTTAGACGGACGAGATTGTTTGTATAACGCGGGCGAAGGCTTTGTAAAAGAACTGGAAACAAAACTCAAAACGCTTAAGGTTGGCAGAGTCGCCTCGCTGTCGGGCCGGTTTTACGCCATGGACCGGGATAACCGCTGGGAGCGGGTGGAACCGGCGTACCGCGCTATGGCGGAGGGTACAGCCGAGAGAACCTTTGCGAGCGCGTCCGAAGCGATTAAAGCCAGTTACGCGAAGAAAAATTACGATGAGGAATTTGTGCCGACAGTGATTATGGATGGAGACGCTCCAGTAACCATGGTGGGGGAAGGCGACGCGGCGATTTTTGTTAATTTTAGGCCGGACCGCGCGCGCGAATTAACCAAAGCGTTTGTGCTCCCCGGTTTTGATAAATTTAAAAAATCATCCAGCAAAGATTTATTTTTTGTTACTATGATGGAATATGAAAAAGATTTGCCGGTGGTGGTAGCGTATCCGTCCACGGTGGTGCACCAGTCGCTGGCGGAAGTTATTAGCGCCGCCGGGTTTAAGCAAATGCACGTAGCCGAAACGGAAAAATACGCGCACGTTACGTTTTTTTTAAACGGAACAATTGAAGAAGCCTTCCCGGGTGAAGAGCGCGGGTTGGTGCCTTCGCCGCACGTGGCGAGCTATGCCGAAGCGCCGGCCATGGCTGCCCTTGAGATTACCAAAAAAGCCGTTAAAGCCATTGACAGCGGCAAATATGAATTCGTGGCGATCAATTACGCCAATGCCGACATGGTGGGCCACACGGGCGACCGTAAAGCCACCATCAGCGCCTGTGAAACCATTGATAAATGTTTGGGTGATGTGGTGGAGCATACCCTAGCCGCCGGGGGTGCGGCAATAATGACGGCCGACCACGGCAACGCGGAGGAAGTCATCAATTTGCAAACCGGCGAAATTGATAAAGAACATTCCACTAACCCGGTGCCATTCATTATCATGGGCGCGGATTTTAGGGGCCAGGCCGGCCCAGGGGGCGATGCCCCAGAAGGGGATTTAAGTTTGCTCCCGCCGGTTGGGGT
>JAHFHV010000013.1:19017-28372 GCA_023246725.1 Candidatus Magasanikiibacteriota bacterium
TCCTCCCCCTAAGAGGGGGAGGAGCGAACAACACCGTGTCCGTTTCGTCGGCTCTCTCCCCTTTTAGGGGAGAGACACAGAGAGGGGTATAACAGCGTTCGTTTTTAGAGAAATTAAAAAACACCCGAAATTATTCGAGTGTTTTTAAATTTCAGATCGCTCGCGCTTTATATATACAACTAATTGTATCTACAAAGCGAGAGGCGAGCGATCTGATAAAGAACCCCACCATTCCTCGCCGGCCATCTGCTCCACGCGCCTACTTGATGCCGTACTTCTCCAGCTTGTAGTAGAGCGCCGAGGTGTTGATGCCAAGTAGCCGAGCCGTCTCGGTCTTGACACTTTTCGCTTGCGCGTAGGCGTGGCGGATGATCTGTTCCTCGATGGCATCAAGAGCTTCAGGCAGGTTCTTGGCCGGTCGGGTCTCTCCTTCATCCGAGCTGATGTCATACTTCTCCATCTTCCCCTGCAAGAGAGCATGGCTCATCTTGAGGGTGCGAGCGGCTTTGATCACGTCGCCGGCTACCATCGCCAGGGCGCGCGTGATCAGTTCCTTCTCGATGCGCCGAGTCTCCTGCTCGACGAGATCCTTCAGCCCCATGCTTCTCCCCGCTGACATCTTCTCAGCCTCCTTGGTTGCCTCGGTGGCAACCACGATCACGATAGAAGGCATGTCGTTGAAATCAACTCGCGTTTTCATGGTCAGATCCTTTCCGAGGTCGGTAGCTTGTCCATTTGGACGCCACCGCAATAGGTTGTGGCAATCGTTCGCCGCTGTGGCTACTAATAGATAATAGGCAGAGCGGCGAAAAATTGCAAATTATTTTTAGAAACTAAAAGGGGGGTGGGTGGTGGGAATCCCCTCGGCTACAGGTAGCCAGTCGCCTTGAGCTGTGCCACGACGTTCGCGGCGTAGCCTTCGGCCTCGGGGTAGTTGTACTCGTACGTGGTATGTCCGAAACAGGAGCGATTGGGGTTCGGCCTCGGAACCTTCGTCTCCTGCGCTCGCATTTCGCGAGTCGCCGCCAGCACCGTTCGTTCGATCGCCTCCGGCGTCTCCTCGGCAGCCCGGAAGGCCCGGATGATCAGCGCGTGGCGCTCCAGCGGGTCTTCCTGGACGAGATCGTCGAAGACGTTCCGGTAGACGATTTCGCGCATCATATCCGGATAGGACATGTTCGGGACCGCGCGTTTCACAACATCACCGATGATTCGGAACGCAGCTTCTTCGCTCAGCGGACTACTCATTTTTGTTCTCCATTTCTCACCACCCTTTTAATTTCCAAAATGAATTGTTAAGGTGCTAAGCGTTTGGCGTCACTTGTCATTCCGACCGAAGTGGAGGAATCTCGCCAATTAAGACGACGAGATCCCTCGACTACGCTCGGGATGACAACCACTCTCGGCAGCTCACACCCCCCGACCCGCTCGAGGCGGGCCCCCTTCAAGGGGGAATTACGACCGCCCTCCGGCAATAATTCCTTTTACTCGCTCTTCCGCTTCTTTGAGTGTCATATTCTCCAAAACAAAATTCGCCTGGCGTTTCGTTCCAGTTGGGTTTAATTGAGCGATGAGCTTCAGCGCGTCAAAGTTTTTATCCACAGCTAAGATGCCGTTGATTTTTCCGCCCGCCTTGGGCGGGTTAGGTCCGCCTTTGGCGGATTGCCCACCATTATTTTCTTCATAGAGTACTAAGGTCAGTTTGGCTTCCGGGGCAGTGGAGAGCAGTTCGTCCACAATGCCGTGTAAATCATCCGGCGTCGTGCCCGAGCGAATAAAATCATCGCGTGTTAGCGTAGTTGAGACTAACCCAAGCGCGCTGTCAGTTTGGAGGTGCGTAAGCGCTTGGCCCCAGAGTTTAAGGCTCGCGACCGAGCGCGTGCGGTACAGGCGCTCCACAATTTTTTCGCGTTCGGCCCCGTTTTGCACTAGGTCACTCGCGAGCTGGAGCGTGAGCGGGGAGAGGCGGGCGTGTTTAAAACTGCCCGTGGCAATGGTAAGCCCAGTGAGGAGGCTGGTGGCAATTTCTCCCGCCACTCTCCCTGGCTCCATTCCTTGGAGGGAGCGCGCCACCACTTCCGAAACCGCCGCGGCCGTTGGCTCTACCAAATTTACCTGGCCATAGCGTTCATTGCCGGCCTGGGAATCTATATTAATAATTGGGGTGCGATAGAACAAATCGGTGTTATTAAAAAAAATGTTGCCGAGCGCGTTTAAATCCGCGGCGCCGAGTGTGATAATTAAATCATACTTAAACGTAGATTGCGCGGTGCGCAGTTCCTGCTTGGTAATAGTTCCGCTCTTTGGGGTCAAATAAATAGACAGCCAGTTATCTTTCACGTCATAGCTCAACGTATCAATAGGCGCTTTGCTCACGTCCACTTTAATAATGAATTTTTGGAGGTGCGCCAGTTCCGGCTTAATTTCTTCAATGCCTGGCAAGAAGTGTAAATTACTCGCGGCACGAAAATCACTCGAGGCCACATCCACTTGCCGGCTACCTTCTGCACACCACAGTTTAAGCGCGAGCGCGCTCGCTACCGCGTCCCCATTTCCGCCAACAGCAAAAACAATCAGCATGTGGCGGCTATTTTCAAGCAGGGTTTTAAATTGTGAAATTTCGTTGAGTGCCACAGCAGTTTTTATCTATATAAAGGCTAAAAATCCCTTCTTCAGAGAGCTGATGATTGTACCAAAAATCAAAGAATGTGTCAACCTCGCCATATTTTGGTTGCCTGTGGATAGAAAAACGTTGTATTTTAGCCAAAAACTTGATAATTTCCTAGGCTTTAGTATAATGGTGTCATTGCGAGGAGTAAAGCGACGAAGCAATCCCTTGGTTGTAAGCAGCCAGTAAGCCAGGGGATCGCCACGTCCGCCTAGGCGGACTCGCGATGACACAGTTAACTATGTTAGAACTACAAAAAGCCTACGATCCACAGCAACATGAGGAGGGTATTTACAAGCGTTGGGAAGACAGCGGGTTTTTTAATCCGGATAATTTACCGGATGCTAAAACGCGCGAACCGTTTACCATTTCTCTACCCCCACCCAATGTGACCGGAACACTCCACATGGGTCATGCGTTTGAAGATACGGTCCAAGATATTGTGATCCGGTTTCAGCGAATGCTGGGTAAGAAAACATTGTGGCTTCCGGGTACCGATCACGCGCCGATTGCTACCGAATCTAAAGTTGCTAAGATGCTGGAAAAAGATGAAGGTAAACGCAAGAGCGATTTAGGTCGTGAGGAATTTGTAAACCGCGTAAAAAAATTCGCGCAAGAGAGTCACGACACCATTGTGAACCAAGTGCGGAGCATGGGTGCGTCGGTGGATTGGAGCCGTGAAGCGTATACGTTTGATGAGAAACGTAATTTGGGAGTGCGTACCGCGTTTAAGCGCATGTATGATCAAGGATTAATTTACCGTGGGTTTAAAGTGGTGAACTGGGATGTGAAGGGACAAACGGTTATTTCTGATGATGAACTGGTGTATGTGGAGCGGCCCGCGAAACTGTATACGTTCCGCTATAGCACAGATTTTCCAATTAACATTTCTACCACTCGCCCGGAAACCAAAGTGGGAGATACGGCCGTGGCCGTGCACCCGGACGACGCGCGCTACCAAAAATATATTGGCCAGGAATATGACGCTGAATTTTGCGGCGTGCCGGTGCATGTTAAAATAATTGCCGACCAAAGTGTAGAGAAAGATTTTGGTACCGGAGCCTTGGGTGTTACCCCGGCGCACAGTATGATAGATGCCGAAATTGCAGAGCGGCATGGTTTGCCCATGAAGCAAGTAATTAACGAGTTTGGAAAAATGACAGTCGGTGATGACACAATGATGGGTAAAAAAACGACGGAAGCACGGGAAATAATTGTCGAATGGCTCAAAGAGCAAAAACTTTTAGAAAAAGAAGAGGATATAAAACAAAATGTCTCAACGGCTGAGCGTACCGGAGGCGTGATTGAACCGTTACCTAAACTCCAGTGGTTTGTGAATGTTAACAAAGAATTTCCTCTGGCTCATTCGGAGATAGCCGGCATTAAAACGGGAGAAATGGTAACTTTAAAAAAATTAATGAGTCACGCGGTGGAGAGCGGGCAAATCACCATTCAACCAGAACGTTTTGAAAAGATTTATTTTCATTGGATAGAAAATTTGCGCGATTGGTGCGTTTCACGGCAATTGTGGTTTGGGCACCAAATTCCGGTATGGTATAAAGGCAAAGAAATTTTTTGTGATATTAATCCACCGAGTGGTGACGGTTGGGAGCAAGATCCTGATACGTTGGACACGTGGTTTTCTAGCGCTTTGTGGACATTCTCAACGCTTGGTTGGCCGGAGAGCACAAAAGATTTGCAAACGTTTCATCCTACCTCCGTAATGATTCCTGGGTACGAGATTTTGTTTTTTTGGGTCGCTCGTATGATACTTATGAGCACCGCTATGTTGGGGCAGATCCCTTTTAAACAAGTGGTTTTGCACGGCATGGTGCGTGACAGCCAAGGTAGGAAATTTAGCAAGTCTTTGAACAACGGCGTTGATCCGCTCGACATGACATCTAAATATGGTACCGACGCTCTGCGCATGGCAATGGTATTTGGAGCGGCGCCAGGCAACGATCTTATTTTTGATGAACAAAAAGTTAAGGGCATGAAACATTTTGCCAATAAACTGTGGAACATTTCTCGTTTCGTCCTCACTGTCATTCTGAGAGAAGCGAAGAATCTAGATCCTTCGGTCGTTTCACTCCCTCAGGATGACAAACTGACCGAAGCGGATAAAACTATTTTGGCAGAGTTAGTGCAGGCGACTAAAGATGTTACTAAGCATTTGGAAGAGTTTAGGCTCCACGAAGCGGCGCAAACGGTGTATGATTTTGTGTGGCACAAATTGGCCGATGTGTATTTGGAAGCCAGTAAGCCCCAGCTATTGAATGAAGCAACGGCGGACAATACAAAAAAGATTTTGCTCCACAATCTTATCATGTCGCTCAAACTGCTCCACCCGTTTATGCCGTTTGTAACGGAACATATTTGGAGTTTGCTTAAAGAGCGCGGTTTAGTGACTGAAGAACTTTTGATGGTGGCGAAGTGGCCTCTACCCCTTCCACTGTCCTCCCCCTAAAAGGGGGAGGAGCGAACGAAGCCGCGCCGTTCGGTCGGTTCTCTCCCCTACATTAGGGGAGAGATACAGAGAGGGGTATTCAACAAATCAAAACTAATGAAACGAATTACATTTAAATCATTATGAAAATTTTAACTGACCCAAAAAAAATAAACGAGCTTTTGACGCGCGGGGTGGAGAATATTTACCCAAATAAAGAATTTTTAGAAAAAGAATTAAAGAGTGGCCGGCAATTATCGTTATATGTTGGCTATGATCCAACCGCCCCAACCCTCCACATTGGTAATGGTATTACATTGCTTAAACTCCAGCAATTCCAAGAGCTTGGCCACCAAGTAATTTTTTTAGTGGGCAATTTTACGGGTATGATCGGCGACCCCACCGACAAACTGGCTGCCCGCCAACAACTCACGCCCGAACAGGTAAAGAAAAATTCCACTTTATATAAAAAACAAGCCGGGGTCATTCTCAATTTTGGCGGTTCTAACCCCGCGCTCATTAAATTTAATGGCGACTGGTGGGTAAAGAAGAGCGCCGCGGATTTATTAAATGTCGCATCCCACATCACCCAGCAAAGATTAATGGAACGCGACATGTTCCAGGAGCGGCTGGCCGCGGGCAAACCTATTTACGCGCACGAATTGCTCTATCCCTTGCTCCAAGGCTATGACAGTGTGGCCATGGATGTAGATGGCGAGGCCGGGGGGAATGACCAGACATTTAACATGCTGGTGGGGCGCGACCTTATGAAGCAATTGAAGCATAAGGAAAAATTTGTGCTCACCATGAAAATATTAGCCGATGATAGCGGCGTGAAGATGGGAAAAACCGAAGGCAACATGATTGCGTTTAACGATACGCCCGAAGATATGTTTGGCAAAGTAATGCGCTGGACGGACGGGATGATTAAAGCTGGGTTTGAACTGTGCACGCGCGCCACCGTCCCGAGTGATAAAGACATTAGGGCTGAGCCATTGAAATTTAAAAAATTACTGGCTTTTGAAATTACCAAAACATTTTTGGGTGAGAAAGCGGCTGAAAAAGGCAGAGATACTTTTTCCAGTGTTATTCAAGCGCACGAAAAACCAGCCGACATTCCAGCGCTCAAGCCCTCGGCCTACGATATTGTTACAGTTCTTGTTGAATCAAAAATGTGTTTAAGCAAAAGCGAGGCACGGCGGGCGATTGAACAGAGTGGTGTGAAGTTAAATGATCAAACGGTTTCGTCCATTGAAACAAAAATTAAGAAAGGCGATGTAGTGCAAAAAGGCAAACGGTTTTTTGTAAAAATAAAATAATTTTGCGCCGCGCTTCAAAGGACGCGGGCCGCGTTAGCGGCATGAATTTCTGCGGAAATTCACATGATTTCGTTAAATCATATATCTACGATATATGCTCATTCGTTCGGAAATAACTGAATAAATTCACTTATTTCACTCACTCATTTCGCATATGACACAAGCGGAGGCGCTGCGGATTCTTACAACCGGGGCGAATGTGTTTTTAACCGGCGAACCCGGGGCCGGCAAAACCCACACCATTAACGCCTATACCAAATATTTGCGCCAGCGCGGGGTAAGCACAGCCATTACCGCTTCCACCGGCATCGCGGCCACGCACATTGGCGGGTTTACCATTCACAGTTGGAGCGGCATTGGCATTGCCAACCGCTTGGACAAATACTTGATTGATAAAATTTCTTCTAATGAGCGGGTGGTTAAGCGCGTGGAGCGCGCCAAGGTTTTGGTGATTGATGAAGTTTCCATGCTTGGCCCCGAAACCTTGAGTTTGGTGGACGCGGTTCTGCGCGACATAAAACGCAGCCCGGAGCCGTTTGGCGGCTTGCAGATAATTTTGGTGGGCGATTTTTTCCAGTTGCCGCCGATTCAAAAAAACGATTCTCTGCCGTCAAACCAGCCCCAAAAATTGTTTGCGGCGCCGCCGCAGGGCCGGTTTGCCTATGATTCGCCGGTGTGGAAAAAATTACAACCGGTGGTGTGCTACCTTACCGAACAGCACCGGCAGGACGACCCGGATTTTTTAAAACTTCTCACGGCCATCCGCGGCAATTCTTTTGCTAGTGAGCACGCGCGTTTTATTAGCGCGCGGAAAATTGAAGCCACATCCGCTCCGGAGCGCGTACCAAAATTATTTTCTCATAATTTGGATGTTGACCGCGTGAATGACGTCACGCTCGCTAAACTCCCGGGGGAAACCAAGACTTTTGTTATGAGCGCGCATGGCCCCAAGGCGCTCGTTGAGAGTTTAAAAAAGGGTTGTCTGTCGCCGGAACAATTGAAGTTGAAAGTCGGCGCCACGGTGATGTTTACTAAAAATAATCCGAGTGGAGATTATGTGAATGGCACCTTGGGAGTGGTGGAATATTTTACTGACCCGGGCGGCCTGCCGGTAGTGGTAACGCGCGGCGGCAAGCATGTGGAAGCGCAGCCGGTGGGATGGACCGTGGAAGATAACGGCCGCGTCCTGGCCTCCGTAGAACAATTGCCCCTGCGCCTGGCGTGGGCGATCACTGTCCATAAGAGCCAAGGGATGAGTATGGACGAAGCGGTGATGGATTTGAGCGCGGTGTTTGAATATGGGCAGGGCTACGTGGCACTCTCGCGCGTGCGCCGACTCTCCGGCGTTCATCTTTTGGGCTGGAATGAGCGCGCTTTTATGGTGCATCCGGAGGTTTTGGAAAAAGATAAAGAGTTTCGCGCGGCGTCCAGCGCTGCCACCGAGGCGTTTGGCAAATTGCCGGAAGCGGATCTGCAAACCATGCGCGCGAATTTTATTAAAGCCAGTGGGGGAGCAGAAGCCACCGAAGGCGGACACAATCGTAATGGCGTAGGGGCGCAAAATTTTGCGCCCACGTTTCGCGGCAATAAAACCGGCGAATATTTTGACGAAATTCGTAAAACCCACCCCAATGCTTACCAGCCGTGGGAACCGGAACAGGATGAGGAACTAAAAAAATTGTTTTCCGCCGGTACATCCGCTAATGACATTGCCAAAACATTTGGCCGGAAGCCGGGCGCGATTCGCTCCCGTTTGGTACGAATTGGGCTGGTTGAGCATCGGCGGGATGTGGAATAAGCGTTTTAAATTTTTTTATACCTCGTGGTTCTGCCCAAGCCAATTCGCTCAATTTTTCTTAGACGTAATAATTTATCCACCGCCTGGTTGATTGTTGGCCGGGCCACTTTGGCGGCCACGGCAATTTCAGCGGGCGCTGCTTCGGCGACAGTATTCAGATACTGCCACACCGCCAATTGTTTTGGCGATAGCAGTTTTTCAACATTCTCCTTGGACAATAATTCCACCGCTCGTTTTGATTGTTCCAAAAAAATATCAAGAAAGAAATTGAGCCATGGCAGTACCTCTTCAGTTTCTTTTTTTATTGTTTTTTGACTGCGCCGCAGCGCGATATAGTATTCCGGTTTAGTGTCTTCTACCAACTTCTCATGTGAAACGTATGGCACATATTCATAGCCGTTTTGCAGGAGCAGCAGATTGGTAAGCACTCGTGAAATTCTGCCGTTGCCATCAACAAACGGGTGAATGTTTAAAAATTCAACCAAAAAATTTCCTATGGTGAGAAGCGGATGGTAGAGATTATTTTTTAGCGCTGCCATTGTCCACTCAACCAGTTCTTGCATTTCTTTGGGCGTTAGATATGCCGGAGTAGTATCAAAAAGCACGCCGATCGATTCGCCAGCTTCGTTAATCATGTGAACTTTGTTTTCCTGCTTTTTGTATTCTCCCCGGTGCTTCTCATCTTTCGTTACATATTTTAATAATTCGCGATGAAAATGTTTTACAGCGCTCTCATTGAATTTAATATTTTTCCATGAATCAAAAACATTATTCAGAAGTTCGTAGTATCCTTTGACTTCCTGCACGTCTCTATCGGCGAATTTTTTCACCGACAATCCGCGCATCATTTTTTCAATATCTTCATCAGAGAGTTTGGCGCCCTCAATGCGGGTAGACGCGCCGGTTGAGGTAATCAAGACAGACCGCTTTAAACGGCCTAAAACTTGCGAGCTTAATTTTGCCCCGCCAACCCACTGGCCCTTGAGTTCGTCAATTTTATTGAGTTTAAGCCAAATTTCGGTGGGGATTTTCTCTAGCCGCTTACCTAGCCTATTTTTGGGCATAAAATAATCTTATATATTAACTATATAAGATTATATAAGATTACGGTTGCCCTGTCAAGC
>JAHFHV010000014.1:0-11252 GCA_023246725.1 Candidatus Magasanikiibacteriota bacterium
GACCGGGTTAAAATGACGATACGCGCGGTAACTAAAATAAAGCCCCAGGGTGAGAAGAACTAAAAATAAAAACACCCCTTGTCCTTTATTACTAGAAATGTCGCGTTTCACTGTCATTCTGAGCATAGCGAAGAATCTCTGTCTCAATCACTAAATGGACAGAGATCCTTCACTGCGTTCAGGATGACAATCGGACGGGGCCGCGAAAGTCATAGTTAAAATTTTTATTATTCGCCAAACGGCTTAAACTCATCTTGAGCGCGGCGATAGGCATCCGGCGTGTCGGTAGGAAACCATTGGCCTTGATGTAAAAAAGCAAACACGCCGCCTCTTTTGGCAACCTGCTCAAAACAATCTTTCTCTATAGAAGATTTGCCGTCAGGAAGAATATCAAACGCGGATGGTTCAAAAATATAGCCGCCGGCATTGTTTAAATTAGACGGCGCGCCCTCAATAGTTGGCTTTTCCACAAACTCCACGATCTTCTCTCCGTCCAGACGGGCAATGCCGTAGTGCGTAACATCCTCCACCGGGTATAAGGCCAAGGTAATATCAGCATTATTCCCCCGATGCGCCGCAAGAGCGGCCGTCCAATCAAAATGAGCCAGATTATCACCGTTAATGGCGAGCAGAGTGTCTGTGATGCCTGTCGCGGCGCGCTTAAGAGCGCCCCCAGTGCCAAGCGGCTTGTCTTCTATACTATACGTTATGCGTATGCCCCAGCGGCTGCCGTCGCCAAAATAGTCTTTAATTTTATCGGCCTGGTAACCAACGGATAAAATTACGTCCGTAATGCCGTGGCGTAAAAAATTTAAAAGCGCATGCTCAATTATAGGTATGCCTTGGACAGGCAAAAGCGGCTTAGGCGTGATATCGGTAAGCGGACGGAGACGAGTTCCGCGGCCACCGGCTAAAATAATCGCTTTCATAATTATGCTTGAACAGATTTTACAGATGGTAATACAGATATAAACAGATGTAAACGTTCACATCTGTGAAATTTGTCTCACTATCCGTCTAATCTGTTTTCAAGGTAGTTAAGCGCTCGCCACCCGCACACTTCGGCAAACGCGTCTGGCAGTTTATGCTGGCTCAATAATTTCTTAAATTGAGCAGTAGCCATTGTAGCAACAGTAATATCTTCCGTTGGTTCAAGCGCTTGCTCTTGGATTTTTTTGGCATCCAGCGCTAAAAAATGGTAAATCGTGCCGGTCATGTACTTGCCTTTTATGCTCGTGCCGAGCTTAACCATTCGCCTAGCCTTGTATCCGGTCTCTTCCAAAAGCTCACGCTTAGCCGCCTGGAGTGGTTGCTCTCCCTTGTCGATATACCCGGCGACAAGCGTAGGCATTTTTTTCTGCTTGGCCACGTAATACTGACGCGGCACAATCATGCGACCCTGTTGCGTAACAGCCGCCACCATCACAAAATCAATTCCGCGGTTAACATAAAACGTCCGTTCTCCCCCGCGCGGCAAACGCATGTCCCAGGCTTCCACCGCCGCCCACTGCTGGGGGTACACGAGTTTTTTCTTTAACAGTTTCCATCCTCGTTTCATAATTTTATCTGACATCACATAATTGTCATTCCGAATCCTCGACGCAGGGGTGAGGGATGACAAAAAACACTACACCAACATAACTAGCGTGTAATAGGCTGCTACCGACACCAACCCCGCCACTGCCGCGCCGCCGACAATATCAAACGGATAGTGTACCCCGGAGTAGACGCGCCCAAAGCTAACCCAGAGAGCGAGGAGAAGTAGCCCCCACGCCCAGGGGAGATGAAATACCATGGCCATAAAAAAAATTAACCAAGCGGACATCGCGTGGTCGGATGGGAACGACTTCCAATTCATGAGCGGCGTGAAAAGCAATTTGCTTTCCGGATGCGTAACGTGCGGCCTGGGTTCCCGGACAATAATGCCAATAAACAAATCCAAAAACCAGCCCACCGTCCAAGTTGTACCCAAAAATAAAATCGGGAGGAGCGCCGCTCGCCGGCTAGGAAGATACGCCGACAAATCCGCTACCACAAACCACACGAGCATTCCTACCACCACATACTCCGCCCCAGCCCGGCCAAACCTATCCAGCCACTTATTAGTGCCAACTAAGGCGTTGATTCTTTTAAATAATCGGACGTTAAAGTTCATACATGGATTTAGACGGATTATCGGGCAAGATTTAGACAGATTAATGCCGTCATTTTATCATTCTCTTTGAATTCTGGCAATGTCAGTAATTACATGCCAGTAATTACTCTCAAACTTGATAAAAAAGGCTTATTTTGCTATACTATGCTCACCGTAGAATTTTATTCAATAAATTGTATTTGCCCTTTTAAAACTTTTGTGTTAAAATGAACTAATGAATAGTGCTTGGAGTAGATTATTCTTATTAGTTTAATTATGACGCGCTTAAAACTCCGCAAAAAAGTTTTAGATCTACGCAAACAAGGAATGAGCTACAGCCAGATTAAAAAAATCTTAAAGGTGAGTAAGAGTACCTTAAGTTGTTGGCTCAAGGAATATCCGTTAACAAAGGAACGAATTAGCGAACTAAGAAACAACAACGAGGTGAGAATAGAAAAATTTAGAGAAACAATGAGAAAAAAAAGAGAAGATAGGCTGGAAAAAACATACCAATCTCAAAAAAGAATACTTTTACCGTTCAATAGCAGGGAATTGTTTGTTGCCGGACTATTTCTCTACTGGGGAGAGGGTTCAAAATTTAAAACAAGCACGCTTTCTTTATCAAACACTGATCCCTCGGTAATAAAATTTTTTATTTCTTGGCTTACTAAATCTTTACGAGTACCTGAGAAAAAAATCCGGATAGACTTACAGCTCTACAGTAACATGCACATCAATCAAGAAATTAGTTACTGGTCAAAAACTTTAAAAATTTCTCCTATACAATTTACCAATCCTTACATTAAAGAAACGGCGGATATAAAAATAAATCATAAAGGAAATTTTGGACATGGCACCTGCAACGCTAGGGTTGGCGACGCACGATTAACAGAAAAAATTTTAATGAGCATTAAAGCAATCGCTGATCACTACAAAAATTAACTTGCGCCCATAGCTCAATTGGTTAGAGCACTCGGCTTATATCCGAGCGGTTCTTGGTTCAAGTCCAAGTGGGCGCACTCAATCGTAAAATCTCATCATAAGTATGCGGAGAAATGTAACTATTGGCAAAGGTAAAATATTTGGAAAAGGTATTTTTGCAAATAAAAATTTTAAAAAAGGAGAAGAGATTACAACTGACGCCTCCAAGGATGATGCCAATTGATATATGGAAAAAATTAAAAAAATCATCGTCTCCAAAACACACGCTGGCGAACGGCTGGATATTTTTGTTGCTGAAAAATTAAAAACCACTCGCTCGCAAATTGAGAAACTGCTGAAACAGAATCGCATTACCCTAAATGGCGCACTGCCAAAAAAGGGCGGTCAGGTGGTGCGGGGGGGAGATATGGTCGAAATAGCCGAGCAGCACAAGAGCCGAACAGTGCAACACTCGCCAAACAATGGAGCAATTGAACAATTGGACAATCAATCATCTGAAAAAATTAAAAGATTAGAAGACTATAAGATTACGGTAATAAGTGAAACTCCCAATTATGTCATCGTGAACAAACCCACCGGCCTCCTGGTGCACGAAACTCAAGCTCATGAAAAAAATACCCTGGTCGCGTGGCTTATTAAAAAATATCCCAAAATAAAAACTGTCGGCGATTCTCCCCTCCTTACTCCCGCCACAGCTGGATCCCGTCTATTTAAAATCGGAGCGGTGCGGGATAAGGAGGGGCGAGGGGTGGTTGCCGAGGCAAAGACCTTTCGCCCTGGGATTGTTCATCGCCTCGATAAAGAAGCTTCGGGCCTGATGGTGGTTGCCAAAACGCAACCAATGTTCGACCACCTAAAAGATCAGTTTAAAAATCGCACTGTTGAAAAAGAATACTGGGCACTGGTGCATGGTAAGGTAGCCAAAGATTGGGACGAAGTTAACTTTCCCATCGCGCGCTCGGAAAATGCCGACCGCATGGCCGCCCGCCCACTGCTCTCGGCAGTGCGCACGACGGCAAACCCCTCCGCGCCTCCCCTTGGTAAGGGGAGGACAACATCCCCCTCTTTCGAAGAGGGGGATCACGGGGGAGTTGCCGCCGCTAAAGACGCCCGCACCGAATTCCTGGTGGAAAAACGATTTGTCAATTTCTCCCTTCTGCGCGTCACCCTCCACACCGGCCGCATGCACCAAATTCGCGCACACATGCTGGCCTACAACCACCCGCTGGTCGGCGACCCGCTCTATTTTCAAAAAAAACGCCCGCGAAAATGGGATGAAAAACTCGGGCGGTTATTTCTTCACTCCACGAAATTATCATTTAGCGATTTGAATGGGCAGAAACAAGTGTTTCAATCAGAACTACCGACACAACTAACAGAATTTTTAACTCAACTTAAATAAAAAGCACAGCGGCACAACACGGCAACACTTAAACACGTAAATGTGTTGGGCTGTTGCGCTGTTAAAGTGCTGCGCTCACACTTTCACTATGGCTGGTTTACTTGTCGTCATCTCCTCCCCGTCCGGCGGAGGCAAGGATTCTGTCATCAACGCGCTCTTGAAACAATTTGCCGGTTCGTCCCGATTTGTTACCACCACCTCGCGCCCGCCCCGCCCCGGCAACCAGGAGGGCGTTGATTACCATTTTTTGAGCTCGAGCGAATTTGTAAAAAAAATTGAGCAAGGCGAATTTATTGAATACAATTTTTACGCCGGCCATTATTATGGCACCGAAGCCAAACGGCTCAAAAAAGCGTTGGCCCAGTCCCCGCTGGTCTTGACGCAAATTGAAGTGAACGGCAAACATAATTTAGACAAAGCTGGCATCCCCCACCTGGCCGTATTTTTACTTCCCGAAAGCTTGGCTGTGCTGAAACACCGCATTGAAGAACGCGGCGGGGTCTCCAAAACCGACCTCGCGGAACGTTTAGCTATCGCGGAAAAAGAAATTGCCGCCTCGGGCGACTACAACTGCCGCATTGTGAACGCCGAAGGAAAATTAGCTGAAACGATTAAAAAAATAGCTAAAATTATCAGCGAGCATTTGGCCAATAACTAACAGACAAAAACTGGCGATGCAGAGTTGATTTTTTAATGAGACTGTGATACGCTACTTAAGATGAATTGGGTGGCTAGCTCAGCTGGTTAGAGCGTTGCATTCACATTGCAAAGGTCACTGGTTCGAGCCCAGTGCTACCCACCAAAAATAAATACGCCGCGCCTCAATGGACAGCGGTCGCGTCTCAAAGGACGTTACGCGACACGATTCCGTTGAATCGCACAATTTCGCTAAATCATATGCCTCAAAATTTAACCAAAGAAGACGTCAGTATTGGCAAAATTATCTACCAGTGGATGATTAAAGAATATGAGCAATATGATCGCGAACGCCGCTGGTACATTATTATGGGCCTCCTGGCGATTGCCCTGGTAATTTACGGAGTCGCCGTCGCCAATTATTTGTTTGCCTTAATTATTGTTCTCTTTGGGATAATTCTTTATCTCCACCACATGCAAGCGCCGCTGGAGGTGCCCTTTATTATGACAGAAACGGGAATAGTCCTGGGCAGCAAGTTTTACCGCTACAGCGAGCTTAAAAATTTTTGGATGATTTATAACCCTCCGGACATAAAAAATTTATACTTTGGTTTAAACAATATTATTAAACACCGTTTGCAGATTCCGCTGCTAGACTATGATCCCCGCCCAATTCGATCGTATTTGGCCCAGTATCTCTCGGAAGATTTGGAACAAGAAGAAGAGCCTTTGAGCGACCGTCTGGCGCGATTGTTTCAACTGCATTAGAATAGCGTCCTCGTCGTTCAATGGATAGGACATTGGCCTGCGAAGCCGAAAATTTAGGTTCGACTCCTAACGAGGACACAATGTAATTGCTATAGCCAAAAAATGACAGCCTGCCTGGGCTGTTCTTGTGTTGAAAACCACCGCCATTCGTGCTACACTACCCAAACTTTCTATGCCCGAAGAACAACGTCCGATTAATTTTTTAAAACCGGAAAAATTGCCGCGGAATACCGGAGCGCCCGTTAACCCCAAGGCGGCCCTGGTAGGCGCGCTGGCTCTTATTGTTATCTTATGCTTGGTAGGAGGCCTGGCGACCGCGTTTGGTAGCCCGGCCCGGCGCGCGTTTACGCTTACTTTAATTCCGCGCCCGGCGACTATTTTTGAATCAATTAAAAGTTTTGTTTTCCACTCCACGCCGGTCATGGCCGGGCAAAATGATGATCGTATTAACATTCTCCTTTTGGGCATGGGTGGGCCTGGCCACGATGGACCTTTTTTGACCGACACGAATATTATCGTAAGTATTAAACCTAGTACTAAAGAAGTGGCCCTTATTTCCATTCCACGCGACCTGGGTGTTAAAATAGGCCAGTACGGCTGGCGGCGCATTAATTCGGCTAATTCCTTTGGCGAGGTTGCCAGCCCGGGCCAAGGCGGCGAGTACGCGCGAAAAATATTTGAACAAATGTTCGCCCTGCCGATCCCCTACTACGTTCGTGTTGACTTTACCGCTTTTGTGGAAACAGTTGACGCGGTGGGCGGCGTTTCCATTAACGTGCCGAACGCTTTTACGGATTACGAATTCCCCGGTGACCGTTTTTCTACCACCACGGTGCATTTTAAGGCCGAAGCGCAAACCATGAATGGCAAAACCGCTTTAACCTACGCGCGTAGCCGCCACGGCACTAACGGCGAAGGTTCGGACTTTGCCCGCGCCCGCCGCCAGCAGCTGGTGCTTGAAGCTTTAAAACAAAAAATGCTTTCCGCCGGGACATATAGCAATCCGATCACCGTTCAGCATATTATGTCTTCGCTGGCCGACCATGTAACAACCAATTTAAATTTCCCGCAAATTATGTACCTGGGAAATTTAGCCAAAAACACTGCCGGAGGAATTAAAACCCTGGTGTTTGACTCCAGCCCTAATGGATTTTTAGTCAATACGACCGGTGATAGCGGCGCTTTTATACTGGCTCCAAAAAATGGAAATTTTGTTCCCCTGCAGCTCGCGCTACAGAATATTTTTTCGCCAGCCGGAGCAACTTCAACGCTGGCTCTTCTGCCCGCTCCTTTGGGGCGCTCCGGCGTCCTAATGGTTTCAGGGACCATTGAAATTCAAAATGGCACGTGGCGAGCCGGTCTCGCGAACCGCGTTAAACAAAAGTTGGAAAGTAGCGAGCTGGCAGTAAACGCCGTCGGCAATAGTCTCAAACGCCCCATTGCCACCACCACTATTTACGTGTTAAGAAAAACCGCTCCGGCCAGCCTCGTAACCAAACTTAGCACGGAACTGCGCGCCCCAAGTTCCGTGCAGATACCGGAATGGCTTGCCCAAAATTATGACAATACCGCGACAACCGAAGATGAACGCGGCATGAAATACAATAATGAGAGCGACATACTGGTGATGCTAGGAAGTGATTATAAAGAATAATATCTAAATCCAAAATCCAAATTTTAATTTTTCACCCTATGGCTACTCCCGCTACTATCACAGACCATAATCTCCCGAGCGTTGCCCTTGTGGGGCGGGTTAATGTTGGCAAATCATCCCTGTTTAACCGTATTATGGAACAGCGTCACGCGCTAGTATCTGATATTCCGGGCACCACGCGCACCCGCAACATTGGCATAGCCAATTGGCGCGGCAAGCATTTTAGGCTGATTGACACCGGTGGTCTCACCTTTTCCGAAGATGTCCCCTTGGAAGATGATATTATTCATCAAACTGAAATTGCCGTAACTGAAGCCGACATGGTTATTTTTGTGGTCGATATTCAATCGGGTCTTTTGCCGCAAGAGAAGGAACTGGCCAAACGGCTATTCAAAATGTCCGCCTCTAGCGGAAAAAAAAATCCCGACAAACCAATTCTCCTGGTGGCCAATAAGGCCGACAATTTATCCTGGCACGCCGCGGTGCACGAAAAAGAATGGCGCGCGCTCGCGCTAGGAGCGCCGCTCCCCATTTCGGCGGCCAACGGCGGCGGGATTGGCGACCTCTTAGATGTTATTTATAAAAAATTAGCTACGACGAAGCGCCGGCCAAAAAAAGTTGCGGCCGTAGACCTTATTAAGGTTTCCATCATGGGCCGGCCCAACGTAGGTAAATCATCTTTGTTTAATAAGCTGATTGGAGAGGATAGAGTGATTGTGAGCCCCCTGCCGCACACCACCCGGGAACCGCATGATACGCTGGTTGAGGTTAACGGAGGGCATATTTTGTTTATCGACACGGCCGGCATTAGGCGCAAAGTTAAAGTATCCGGGGAACTGGAGAAAATCGGCATTGGCAAAAGTATTGCCACGGTAAATAAATCGGATATTGTGCTTTTGGTATTGGACTCCACCGAACCGATTACCGACCAGGACCAGCAATTGGCCGGGCTCCTGCGCGAGCATACCCGGAGCGTTATTATTGTGGTGAATAAATGGGATAAAGCTGAAGACAACAGCGACGAATTTAGAAACCAAGTAAAGACGGACGTTTTAAACGCTTTTCCCCATTTAAGTTTCGCGCCGGTGGTATTTGTAAGCGCGCTTGACGGCTACCGCGTACACCAAATTTTCCCGTTAATTAAACAAGCCTGGGAAGCCCGCCAGCAAGTAATTGACGAGGCGGCGTTAAAAGATTTTTTAAAGCGCGTTACCAAAAAGCATTTGCCTACCCGCGGCCGCGGCGTGCGCCACCCTCGGCTCCTCGCGCTCACCCAGCTGGGCTACAACCCGCCCATGTTTGAAATTACGGTTAAAGCCAATACCTCCGTGCATTTATCCTACGTGCATTTTATAGAAAACCAACTGCGCCGCGAATTTGGCTTTTTCGCCAGCCCGATTGTAATGAAATTAAGTAAAATGAAGCGCCACACGGCGCAACCTAAAGTTTAGTTATATGCCAGAATTTCTTAATCGCGGCCTTGAGGCAATTGCGGGTTTATTTAAAGAAAACCCTGACCGTGCTCAAGAAGACCAACTGCAAGAAACACGTTTTAAGCTGGCTTCAGATATTGATGCTCTAATATTTGCCTTAGGCACTGGAAAAAAAATCAACCAGCATCAGCACGATGAGATATTAAAATTTATTCATATCAATGAACTAACCACAACTATGTACGTCGACCTAGACGGAAAAACACCGAGAGAAAAAATCAAAAAACTTAGTGAGATAATTAGAGCGCAAATTGAGCTATTGCGAGATATAGAACGTTTTAGAAAGAAAGAAAAATTATGAAACTTATTGTCGGTTTAGGCAACCCCGGTAAAGAATACGCGCGAACTCGCCATAATGTGGGTTTTTTGGTTTTGGACGCGCTGGCGGAAGGCGAGAAATGGAGCGTAAGCAAAAAAGCCCAGGCGGAGTTTGTGAAAACAGAAATAAACGGCAAGCGCGTTGAACTTATCAAGCCACAGACATTTATGAATAATTCTGGAGTATCAGTTGCCTATGCCATGAAAAAAAACGGCGTTGCGCTGTCTAACTTGGTTGTGATTCATGATGACAAAGATATTCCGCTTGGTGAAACCAGGATACAGAAAGATAGAGGCGCGGCTGGGCATAACGGTGTTGTGTCTATAATTGAACACGTGGGAACCAAAGATTTTATGCGCATTCGCGTTGGCATCGGCGTTCCCTCTCCCGCTGGGAGAGGGACAAAGGGTGAGGGCAACACCGCTGACTTTGTTCTGGCTAAATTTACCAAAGAAGAACAAAAGATTTTACATGGGGTGATTGAGAATGTGGTGGAGGAAATAACAAAACTTGTTTTGTCATCCTGAACACATTCTCCGCTTTGAGCGGATCAGTGTAAACTCCATGAAGGATCTCTGTCGGTTTGTCGAACGGACAGAGATTCTTCGTTTCAATCAGAATGACAGTTTTGTATGCTACACAGCACTCTCCAATCTTACTTCCAAAAATACAAAGTTGACGCCGTTCTCATTACGGACCTTAACAACGTCCGCTACTTGTCCAATTTTACGGGGACCAATGGTATGATTCTGGCCACGCCAACGCGGGGTTATTTTTTTACCGACTTTCGCTACACCGAACAGGTAGCCACACAGGTTACCGGATTCAAAGTAGTAACATCAAGCCGTGATTTATTTGGAGATGTTAAAGAAATTTTAGAGAGCAGTAAGAAACTAGGGTTTGAGGCCGGGGCGATAAACTACACTCAATTTTTGCGAATGGGAAAAAGTCTGACTGGCGTTAAACTTATTCCGATTACTGACGACCCGGCGTTACTCCGTATAGTGAAAAATAAAAGTGAAATTACAAAAATTGAGCGAGCGCTTAAAATAAATAAATTAGCGTTTGACGAGGTGCGACCGATGATTAAGCCGGGCAAGACTGAAACCGAGATTAAAATGTTGCTCGAGATAGCAATGCTGAAACACGGCGCGGATAAAATTGGTTTTGATACCATCGTAGCCTCCGGCTGGCGCGGGGCCTTGCCCCACGGCGTGGCCTCTAACAAAAAAATACAAGCTGGCGAGCTCGTGACGATTGATTTTGGATGTGTCGTGGATGGATATAATTCGGACGAGACGGTGACAGTGATAACCCCCTCCTCCGTCCTCCCCCTAAAAGGGGGAGGGGAACGACGAACGACGACGACCACATCGCGTTCACTCTCTCCCCTTTTAGGGGAGAGATACAGAGAGGGGTATTCGCGAAAACTTGAAATTCACCAAATTGTCTACAAAGCGCAGCGGCTCGCGATTGAAGCCGCCCGCCTGGGAGCAAAATGTTCCGACATTGACAAAGCCGCGCGCGACTACATAACTAAAAAAGGCTACGGAGCGTATTTTGGCCACGCGCTAGGCCACGGCGTGGGGCTCGAGGTGCACGAGCGACCGGTCTTGAGCCCGAACTCGACCGATGTTTTGGAAGAAGGCATGGTGTTTACGATTGAACCGGGAATTTACGTGCCAAAGTTTGGTGGCGTGAGAATTGAAGATGTGTTTGTGTGCACGAAGAGTGGAGCGAAACAGTTGTCGAAGATACAAAAAAATCTCTAAATTATATTATCTCCCTTCCATCAACTTTATTCCAACTTCCATCACGCGCTTCGTAAACTACATAGCCTGTCAACGGGGTATCAAACTCGCCTGGCATCTTGTGCTGGCCCTCAATATACCAACGCAAACCGC
>JAHFHV010000014.1:11352-12929 GCA_023246725.1 Candidatus Magasanikiibacteriota bacterium
CGCAAACCGCGTAAATGCTCTGGCAAATTTTGCAACTGTTCTCCGTGGTAACCTGGTTGCTCGGCGAGCCATTCAATTTTAACAATAATCCGCTTCGCGATTTGCCGGTCTAGCCGTTTCAAATCCTGTTTAAAATTTGGCGTGTAGGAAATTGAATACACACGGTTTTGCTTAAAACCCCAATTCGCGTTTCAAAACGGAGAGAGACTTTGTCTTCCCGGAGAGATGTTGCTGGCGAGCGCGCGCCATTTTTTTAATAAATTGCTCGTCGGAAGACAGTAAAAAATTTTCCAGTCTGTCTTGCACGGCGTCCCACTCACTGGACATAGTAACTAAAGACTGAAACAAGGCGCGCGGAATTGTGACATTGGTTTTAGTTGCGTAATTCATAATGGTAATTTTTTAAGATGTTTACGCATATATCATAGCACCAATTTGACACTTCCGTCAACGCCCAGTAGAATGACACGAGACACGATACACACAAAACGATTCATTGTCGAATCATGTATCGTATTACGTGTCTCATGTATCGTTTTATGTTCGCCGCCGCCCTGGCCCACTTCTCTAAAATGACCTACCAGCGTTTTAAAAAACTCTGGGATTTTTTTGGTTCTCCGGAAAGCGCCTGGGGAGCGGAAATCACGGAATTTATCCGGGCGGGGTGGGATGAAAATATCGCGGCGGAATTTATTGAGTGGCGGGAAAAGATGTCGCTTGAAAAAATGGCTGAGGAGTTGGCGCGAGAAAATATTACCGCGCTGACGCTTGGCGAGCCGGGTTACCCGCGGCTTTTGAGCGAAATTGCCGACCCGCCGTTTGTATTATTTTTACGCGGAAAATTGCCACCAGCGGAATTGCCCACGGTGGCAGTAGTGGGCACGCGCAAATGCACTATGTATGGCCGACAGATGACGGAACAAATTGTTAATGAACTTACAGCACAAAAAGTGGTAATCGTGAGCGGTTTGGCACTTGGGGTTGATGGTTACGCGCACGCGGCAACAATTGCGGCTGGCGGTGTAACGGTGGGCGTTTTGGGGGGCGGCATTAACCAGGCGGCTATCAGCCCGTCGAGTCATCGTGATTTAGCTGAGAACATTATTGCCAAGGGCGGGGCGATTATTTCAGAATACCCTCCTGGTTTTATTCCGACCAACTATAGTTTTCCGGCGCGGAATCGGATTATTGCCGGGCTCTCTAAAGGCGTGCTCGTTACCGAGGCGCCGATCGAATCGGGCGCGCTCATCACTGCCAAATGCGCGTTGGATTATAACCGCGAAGTATTCGCCACCCCCCATCCCGTAACCTCGCTTAGCGGTGCGGGCGGTAATAATCTCATTAAAATGGGTGCCAAGCTTGTAACTACGGCTAATGATATTCTGGAAGAACTGCAAATTAAAAACATTGAACACATTATTACCAATAACAAAATTCTACCCTCCACGCCAACTGAAGCTAAACTACTCCAAATACTTTCGCACGAACCGCAACATATTGATTTTATAATTAAAATGAGCGGCCTGGACAGCCCCACGGTGAATAGCGCCCTGACGATGATGGAGATGAAAGGGAAG
>JAHFHV010000014.1:13029-17367 GCA_023246725.1 Candidatus Magasanikiibacteriota bacterium
GAAGCCTGCGCCTACCTCGCCTCCCTCCACCACATTGCCCGCAAAGAGTACCTCGCCGACCCTACGGACTGTATTGTGTACCTTAAGAGAATGCAGTTTCTTCTCAACTTGCTTGGCAATCCGGAACGGAAAATCCCTCATTATATACATGTGACCGGAACGAGCGGCAAGGGGTCGGTGAGTTTGATGCTGGGTTCGATTCTGCGCGTCGCGGGAAAAAACACGGGTACGCTGACTTCGCCTAGCCCCGATGGTTTTTTGGGCCGCGCAGAAATTAACGGCCGCGCCCTGGGGAAACATGATTTCGCGCGATTGGCGACGGTTATTAAAACGGCACTGGAAAAATATGCTACGGTGAGCCCGTACGACACCCCCTCGCCGTTTGAAGTTTTGACCGCGTTAGCGCTTTTGTATTTTGCTGAGAAAAAAGTTGCGTGGGCGGTAGTGGAAGTTGGTCTGGGCGGGCGATATGATTCGACGAATATAATTCCGTGGAAAGATGTGGCGGTGGTTACAAACATTGGCCTCGACCACGTTGCACTCATCGGGCCAACGAAAGCCAAAATTGCGTATGAGAAAGCGGGCATAATTAAACCCGGGTGTCAGGTGTTTACGGCGGAGCGGGATCCCAAGGTGCTCCGCGTGATTAAGAAGGAATGCAAAAAAACAAACACAAAAATATCTAATATCCAATATCTAATATCTGATATTAGAAATTCGATATTGGATATTGGTTTGAACGGGACAAACTTTATTTTCAATGGTACTAAATACTATCTCCCCACCCTCGGTCGCCACCAAATTACCAATGCCATTCTTACCATTGAAATCGCCCGCTCGTTAAAAATTTCTGACGCGGCGATACGCCGAGGGCTAGCGCGCGTTCAGCTACCGATTAGGATAGAAGTTGTTTCCAAAAAACCATTAATAATTCTGGACGGGGCGCACAACGTGGATAAAATGAAAACAACGGTGGAGACTATGAAAGAAATGCGAAACGAAACCTCTCTTCCCGTTCTCTCCTCTGCGGAGGCGAGAAAGAATCGTCGTCCCCTCTCCTTGGCAGAGGAGAGGGGAGGGAGAGGTCTCACAAACGTACATCTCATCGTCGCCTTCTCCGCCGATAAAAATATTTCCGCGATGATAAAACAACTCGCTTCCCTCAAACCAACTTCAATCGCCTGCACCCATTTTACCTGCAATCCTTTTAGACGAGCCGCTGATCCGGCACAGCTGGCGAAACGATTTAAAAAATTGCTACCTCGCGCTAAGATAGCAATCTTCCTAGATCCAAAAGATGCCTTATCCTGGAGTTTAAAAAAAATGAGCTCCCGAGGGCGAAATCCCGCGCCGAGCCGCCGCAGCGGAGCTGGTGCGCGGGGCAGAAATGCGCTCTTGGTTACGGGCTCAATATTTTTGAGCGGGGAATTGCGTCAAAAATTTTTTAAAGTTTAGGATTTTCTTTAAGCGTAGCGGCCATTAAACTAATGATTTTTTCTGCCTCATCCGCGGGCAGGGCACTATGGTACTTTACTCCAACAAACAACCACTGGCCTTGCGGAGTCTCAACCAAATAGCTCTCTGCCGTGGCAGGAGCGGGAATGGCCGTGGTTTGCTTATCTCCGGCCATTTGGCGCCCAAAAAAGACTCGGGCGGGATGTTCGGTAGCCGGTTTATAAATACCAAGATAGGTGGCCTTGGCGTCTTGAAATGCCTGTTCTTTATTCAATACTTGGCGTGTTGTCTCATCAATTAGGGAAAAAACTGCGTTTAACTTAAGCTTCCCATCAACCCCCATGATTCCTGCGCTCACGGCCGTGCCGGGGACGGCTCCAACGTCTTTGACTTGCAATTCAACCGGGCTTTGAAAGCCAAAATTAAAGGCCTCGTAGGTAAACGTTTTTTCTGATTTGTTGGCAGGTAGGGGTGCGGACCCGTTTTGAGAAATGTTTTGCGGCGAGCAACCCGCTCCAGCGAGTAGCATAAGACCGGACGCCACAGCTCCCAGCAAAAGACGTGCTTGCATAATTGAATAGATTTAAAAGCAAACTGCCAAATTAAATTATAGCATAAATTGACAAAGTAAGCAAATTTGAGTAGTATTATGGCTAGGTAATTTTGTTATGAAAACCCTCGTCATCGTAGAGTCGCCCACTAAAGCCAGAACCATCACCAAATTTTTAGGAAAGGATTATAAAATTCTCTCCTCGTTTGGCCATGTGCGCGATTTGCCCAAAAGCCAGCTGGGCGTGGATGTGGAGCACGGGTTTAAACCGCAGTATGTGGTAAACAAAGACAAGGCGGCCACGGTAAAGGAACTAAAAACCGCGGCTAAAAAATGCGACCACATTCTATTCGCGACTGACGCGGACCGCGAGGGCGAGGCGATTTCTTTTCATTTAGCTCATATTTTAGATATTGATCCGAGCAAGGCCGAGCGCATTGCCTTTCATGAAATTACCAAACAGGCCATTTTAGAAGCTGTGGAACACCCCCGAGCCTTGGATATGAAAATGGTAGATGCCCAGCAAGCGCGGCGTATTTTGGACCGGTTGGTAGGATATAATTTATCGCCGTTTTTGTGGCGCAAAGTGGCGCGCGGATTATCGGCCGGGCGTGTGCAATCCGTGGCGGTGCGTTTGGTGGTGGAACGCGAGCGAGAAATTCAAGCGTTTAAGGCCGAGGAATATTGGAGTCTTGAGGGGGCTTTTGAATTAAGAATTAAGAATGAAGAATTAAGAATATTTGTTGCGAAACTGAATTCGATCGCGGGAAAAAAACTGGACAAGATGGATTTGAAAAATAAGGAACAGGTGGATGGGATTTTAAAAAATCTGGAAGGGGCGACGTATGCGATTACTGATGTTGATGAGAAAAAAACTAAGCGTAACCCCCTGCCGCCGTTTACGACTTCAACTTTACAACAGGAAGCTAACCACGCGCTTGGATTTTCGGCCAAGCAAACAATGCGTTTAGCTCAACAGTTGTATGAAGGTGTTGAGCTTGGGAGTAGCGGGCAAACTGGTTTAATTACGTACATGAGAACTGACGCGGTTAATTTGGCGGATAAATTTTTACAAGAATCTCATGAACTGATTGGAAAAGATTTTGGCAAACAGTACCAGGTGAGCGAGCCGCGCCGTTACAAAAATAAAAATAAAAACGCGCAAGAGGCGCATGAAGCCATTCGTCCGACCGAAGTTTCCCTGACGCCAGCATCAATTGAGCCGCACCTCGACCGCAACCAATTCCGCTTGTACGATTTAATTTGGCGCCGCGCCGTGGCCACACAAATGGCCGAGGCGGAAATTAATTCGGTGACGATTGATTTAGAATCAACCAATAAATACGGTTTCCACGCCACCGGGCAAACGGTGACGTTTGATGGTTTCTTAAAATTGTTTCCAGAAAAGGCTAAAGAAAATGCGTTGCCTAAAGTGACGGTTGGTGAACCAGCGGTGTGCCAGGAATTAAAACCGGAACAACATTTTACCGAACCACCGGCGCGCTATTCCGATGCCACGCTCGTTAAAGCGCTGGAGGAATATGGTATTGGGCGGCCTTCCACCTACGCACCAACGATCGCGACCATTGAGGATCGTGGCTATGTGGAGCGGAACGAGCAGAAAAAATTACAACCCAAAGAAATTGCTTACCTCGTCAACGATCTTTTGGTGGAGCACTTCCCACAAGTGGTTGACTACCAATTCACGGCGCAGATGGAAGAAAATCTCGACGAAATCGCGCGCGGCGAAAAAGATTGGCAGCCGATTATTTCGACGTTCTACCACCCATTTAAGGAAAATTTGGACAAAAAAGATCTAGAGTTAAATAAAAAAGATTTGACCGAAGAAACTACCGATGAGGTGTGTGCCAAGTGTAGTAAGCCGATGATAATAAAAATGGGACGCTTTGGTAAATTTTTGGCCTGCACGGGCTACCCGGAGTGTAAGACGACTCGTCCCCTTCCCGGCGATGAAAAAGCCGCTCCGCTGGCAGAGCCGACTGATGAGAAGTGTGAAAAATGTGGCGAGCCAATGCTGAAGAAAATGGGCCGTTACGGGCCGTTTTTAGGCTGCTCGGCATACCCCAAATGTAAAAATTTAAAGAGCATTGAAATTAAAATAAACCTCAAATGCCCCCAATGCAAAGCGGGCGACATTATTCAACGGCGCAGTAAGCGCGGCCGCACTTTTTTTGGGTGCAACCAATACCCGGCCTGCGACTTTGCCCTGTGGGACAAGCCAACTGGAGAGATGTGCTCTGTTTGCGGACAGCCACTGACGTTCGCGGCCAAGGGAGAAACAAAGTGCGGCAATAAAGAGTGCCCCACGCGAA
>JAHFHV010000014.1:17467-27959 GCA_023246725.1 Candidatus Magasanikiibacteriota bacterium
TTGGATTTGGTCTGGTTGGCATACGACGTGGCCGAAAAAGCGCACCGCGGGCAGCAACGCAAATCCGGCGAACCCTACATTATTCACCCGCTAGCGACGGGCTACATTTTAGCCGCCATGCGCATGGATGCCAATATTATTGTGGCGGCACTCCTCCACGATGTGCCGGAAGATACCAGTGTGACCTTAAAAGAAATTGAGAAAAATTTTGGCAAAGACATTGCCTCCATGGTGGGGGGGATTACCAAACTAGGCAAATTAAAATATCGCGGAGCCGAACGCTATATTGAGAATTTGCGCAAAATGTTTGTGGCCATGGCCGAAGACGTGCGCGTGATGATTATTAAATTTGCCGATCGCATCCACAACTTATCTACCTTAAAGCATATGGAGCCGGAAAAGGCCTACCGCATTGCTTTAGAAAGCCTGGAAATTTACGCGCCCATCGCGAGCCGCCTGGGCATGGAAGCATTTAAGTCGCAATTAGAAGATTTGGCGTTCCCCTATATTTATCCGCGCGAATTTGAACAGGTTAAAGCCCTGCGCGACCAAATTTTATCGGAGGGCGAAAGCTTAATTGAAAAAATCTTGGGCCAAGTGAGGCAGGAATTAGAAAGGTCTGGCATCACCTTTGCGGATATTCACGGCCGCAAAAAACATTTATATAGTTTTTACCAAAAACTCATTAAGAAAGGCTGGAACACCGAAAATATTCACGACATTATCGCTCTGCGCGTTATCGTTAATGACATTGGCGATTGTTACGCGACGCTGGGGGTCGTCCACAAATTGTGGCGTCCGCTCAAGGGGCGCATTAAAGATTACATCGCTCAGCCCAAGCCCAATGGCTACCAATCGCTTCACACGACTGTTTTTTATGAAAAAGGAAATATTATTGAATTTCAGATTCGGACGCAAGAAATGCATGATGAGGCCGAGTACGGCGTGGCGGCCCACTGGCATTACGACAATAGCGGCGTAAAACTTCCGGCCAAAGATGTGGTGTGGGCTAAAGAATTGGCGCACATCCAAAAAGACTTGCTCAAAAATATATCTGATTTGGAAGAACTAAAATTTGATTTTTTTAGGAACCACATTTTTGTGTTCACTCCCAAGGGCGACGTAATTGACTTGCCGGAAGACGCCACGCCGGTTGATTTTGCATACCACATCCACAGCGACATTGGCAACAAGTGCAGCGGCGCTAAAATTAATGACCAGCTGGCGAGCCTCGATACGCCTCTAAGGAGCGGGGACGTGGTAGAAATTATTACGGATAAAAATCGCAAAACGCCAAGCCAAGACTGGCTGCAGAGCGTCAAAACGCACGTGGCCCGCTCGCATATAAAAAATGCCCTGAAAACTTCAGAACATCGGCAGTGGTTTCAGATTATTTTACCAAAAAAGAAAACGGGCTAAGTCCGTTTGTCATTCCGACGACACATTCGCTACGCTCAGTGCAGGCTCCGGAGGAATCTCTGTCTCACTTGGCCAATCGACGAAACGGACAGAGATCCCTCGTCGGCCGCGAGGCCTCGCTCGGGATGACAGTTGCTAGACCCCCATAATTTTACGAACAATCTTTTTAAGTTCTTCAGCCGAATAATAACTGATAGTAATATTCCCCTTATTTCCTTGCCCCGTGACAGCCACTTTAGTGCCAAGCGTGCCCCGCAATTGGTCTTCCACATAGCGCAAATTTGGATCACGCCGCGAAGCATTCTTCCGCTCTCCCCCAACCCGTTCGAGTTCCCGAACGGTGATTTTTTGCCCGAGCATGGAGGCCAAGAGGCCGAGCTGTTGTTTGGTATCGGAAAGAGATAATAATGCCCGCGCCTGGCCAGTATTAATTTTACCGTCAATCAGGGCGGTTTGAATTTGAGCAGGGAGCTCCAAAAGACGCACCATGTTAGCCACCGTGGGCCGAGCCTTGCCCACTTTGTCGGCCACTTGCTGCTGAGTGAGCCCAAATTCTTCGATGAGGCGCTTGTAGGCAAACGCTTCTTCAATCGGATTTAAATCTTCGCGTTGAATATTCTCAATGAGCGCGACTTCCAGCTTTTGTTCTTCGGCCAAAACCTTTACAATCACCGGGACGGCAGTAATGCCAGCCAGCTCGGCCGCGCGCAAACGACGTTCGCCTGCGATTAACTCATACCCGCCATCATTTTTTTCCGCCACTAGTAATGGCTGGAGAATGCCATGTTCTTTAATTGAGCCAGCGAGTTCTTTAAGCTCGGCCTCGCTAAAATGTTTCCGGGGCTGCTTGGGGTTAGCTTTAATTTCCGAGAGCGGCACGACCCACATTTTTTGCGAGCCTAAAGAATCGCCCCCCGTTTGGAAAATGATTTTTTTGCGTGGACCCGTGGATGTAATGAGGGCGCCAAGGCCTTTGCCGAGACTCATATGTCAAAAATTAATAGTATCTGCTTAATATTTTTTTAATATCTTCTCAATATTTGCTTGTTAACAAAAATATTAAACGGATATTGAACAAATATTAAGAAAAATTATTGACCAAAGTACTCTAATAGTTCTCGGGACAATCGTT
Source organism: Candidatus Magasanikiibacteriota bacterium (assembly GCA_023246725.1). GTDB lineage: Bacteria > Patescibacteriota > Patescibacteriia > Magasanikbacterales > GWA2-37-8 > SICD01. The sequence continues at coordinate 20,019 of JAHFHV010000014.1, forward strand.
CATACGCCTTGGCCGCTTTCCCCCCGGGTTCGTAATGAAAAATGCTTTTGCCAAAACTGGGCGCTTCGGCCAGGCGCACGGTGCGAGGAATGACGGAGCGAAAAATGTTATTGGGGAAATATTTGTATAACTCGTGCATTACTTCTTCGGACAGTCGGTTGCGCGAATCGTACATAGTGACGACAGCGCCGAGCACATCCAGATTCGGCTTAATATTGGCTTTGACTAAATCAATAGTTTTTAAAAGCTGCCCCAGCCCCTCCAGCGCGTAATATTCGGCTTGCACGGGAATAATAATTTTATCCGCGGCCACGAGACCGTTGAGCGTCAGGATGCCAAGCGAGGGTGGGGAATCGATGATAATATAATCGTAGGCGTGTTTTACTTCGGTGAGAATATCTGCTAATTTTTGTTCGCGCCCCTCCATGTTGACTAGCTCCACGTTGGCTCCGGCTAAATCCGGCGTGGCCGGAACGACGCGGAGACCAACGTGCGCGGTGTTATGCGCCACATCGTGGAGACGCTGACTGCCCATAAGGGCGTTATACAAGCCATGTTCCAATTCCTGATATTTAATCCCCAGACCCGAGGTGGCGTTGCCTTGGGGGTCTAAATCTACCAAAAGCACAAATTTGCCAATTTCCGAGAGTCCGGCGGCCAGGTTAACAGCGGTAGTGGTCTTCCCTACCCCGCCTTTTTGGTTCACAACTGAAATGATTGTGGACATACTTCATCTTCAGTAAACACGGATATACAGATTTCGCTGATAACGCGGATACGCCGATGATATTTTCGCGCATCCGCGTATCCGTAAATTTGCGAAATCCGCATATCCGTGTAGTATAACATACAATTGACAACAGGCCAAGATTTAGATACTATGAGAAGGGTTTTTCAAGCCGAAAAAGCCGAAGTGGCGGAATTGGTAGACGCGCACGACTCAAAATCGTGTACCGCAAGGTGTGAGGGTTCGATTCCCTCCTTCGGCACCACAAAGGAAATGTCAAATTTTTAGGGGGCTGGCCAGATAAATTGGCCGCCAAATTGTACGGGGGCTGCCATAAAAAACGATTTTTTCGTAAGTGGTGGCGCGATCTTTCAAAACTGCCAAGGAACCCGTAAAAATATACGGGTCGAACCACCGAGCAGGAAAATTTTTCTTCCCCTTCTCGATTTTTGAACAATATGTTGGCCAATTGAAAACAGAAATTTATTGCAAATTTCTGTTTTTTGTTCGGAAAATATTTTTTACGACCCTTACATTTATTGACTAAATACCCCCTTGACTTCGCCCTATTCTTCTGATAAGGTGTGCCAGACTGCGTAATCACGCGCGGTTCTGATACGGAGGACACCATGATGTTGATGTTGCTTGCTGAAGACTCCAGCCGTCGCTACCAGGTGAAAAACCCAATTCGCGCGATGGGCTACCAAAACCAGGCGATGGTAGCGCTGTATGCCGATCGCTACCGGGTGAGCCTCAAGTACGCCACCGAGCTGTTCGAGGCGGTCAAGCAATTCCTCATCACCGCCATCCTGCTGGGAAACCCGGTCTCTCCACCGCCCCTGGTGGACAAGATGTGGCACTTCTTCATCCTGCATACGCAGGCATACCGGCGGTTCTGCCTGCAATACTTCGGTCGATTCCAGGACCATGAACCGGGCGAAATCGGACCGGGCGAAGTCTGCGCCCCCGCCATCGTGTACGCGACCCTCAACGAGCTCTTTCCCGGCAAGATCAACAGGCGCATCTGGGATCTGACTGCCGCCAAGTGTCGCAAACCGCAATGCCGCAAGACACCCGGAGGATGCCGGAAAGGTGTCTGCCGCAAGACACCCGGAGGATGCCGCTAGTAGCGCAGATTAACACAAGGAGGACCACAACGAATAAGAGGAGGGGTGCTCTCTCGACACGCGTTGCGCCCGCAATCGAGATCACCCAAAAACAACTTTCTCATGAAGGTTGTTTTTATTTCTACGATCACTAAAAGATTAGAATTTGTCGCCAAAGGCGAAACGTGATAACATTTCGCTATCCCGAGCAACTCGGGATAAAAAACTGCACATTGTCAAAGATCGCGCCGCCACTTCCGAAAAAATCGTTTTAATTTGTGGGGGGCTTTTCCGTGCGCTCGCCACGGCGAGCGCCGCCGAAAAATGTTCGAACTATTTTCATTATCCCGCACAACTTGGGACACCATGGCGATTTAGCATCGCCTGGAAGCCCTCCTTTGCTCTCACCTTGGCCATTTTTCATCGTCAAGGGTGAATTCGAGAACGGCCGTTGTGAGCAGTTCCCGTCGTTCGGTCGGATGCCGCCATTGCCAGCTCCGTGGGCACTCGGTGGGCAACAAGTGCCTAACGCTGTGGTCAACGATGGATTTGATGACAAAAAAATGGCTAACCTTAGCCATTTTTTTGTTTGTTGCGGGGGTGGGATTTGAACCGGAATTGTGCTCGATCAGATATTGCCTGAAGTTAGGCCAAAACTTGGGTATTTCCTCAGAGGCTAGAGAAAAAACAATTGGCCAACTCTTATCAACCCTGGGCAGCGCTGATGCGAGGATCGTCGTCTCTGTGGGCACCCCGTGGGCAACGCCAAAATAACAATTAACGTCATCACCTCCATGGGCTAGTGGCCTGGGCAACAGGCTGGGACGAGATGAAGACAACAAAAGCACCCTTTTGGGGGTGCTTTTGTATTTCTTCGAAGATCGCCCTCGTTATGATCACAGATATCTATGAACATAACGAGTTGTGAGGGTGACCTTATAACTTCCTCCTGGGCTTGCCCACTCCGATCATTCAAGCCGGAGTGGGAGCTCTCTGTTGCGGTTCCTTCAACTAGTACTTGTGGGCTCCGCCCCAGATCGTGGTGCCCGACCTACCCTCCTGGAATCGCGTGCCGAGCACGCAGTCGTCCGACCAGGGGACGATGCCCATGAGCCCCTCGAAGGGGAGCTGGAATTCGTGGAGCACCTTCGCGAGCTCGGGGAGGAAGATGTCCAGGTTTGCGATGTGGTCGCCATGCTTGGTGATGATGAATGTGCTCGGCTCCTGGAAGCGAGCGCCATCAACGACGAACCAGAAGTCGACCTCGGAGCCGTCACCACTGTAGGTGCGGCCATGCGTGCCGCCGCTGTCCCCGACGATGAAGGACTGCTTGAGGGCCGGAATGGACAGCAAACGGAAGGTCAGCTCCTCGATCAGCTCCCTCGAGTGAGTGACGAGGCGGATCACGAACTTGCCCTGCACGAATCGGCAGCCGAGCTTGAACTGGTGGCCGGCCAACCGAACGAGGAAGTGCTCGTAGCCGTGACCACCACGTTCCTCGCAGCTCAGGACGAGGCGCGAGCCCAGGGTGTACACCCCAAGCTGTTCGCGGGTCATCTCGGGGCGGCCCGCGTCGAGCACGTCGCGGTAGTAATCGGTGAGGTTGGGGTTCTTGCCCGCCTTCACCACCTCCAGAAGCATGATCGTCTCCGCCAAGCCCAGCTGATTGCCGCCGATGACACCCGTGGCCTGCCGGCAATCGCGGAGCCTGACGAAGTCGTCCCGCAAGAGCCGCTGGTTGGGCGGGAGCGCCATGTGGAGCTCCTCCAGGTGGCGCGCGCTTCTCGCCACGGCGAGCAGCAGGGCGTAGATGCTCGCCATGCCGTAGCACGCGAGCATCTCCATGATGGTCCTCAGGTTCCGAAACGCCTTGTCCATTGTTGCCTCACACGGTCTGTTGGAATTATTGTGTGCCTTTGGCACAGCTTCTCCTGAAGCCATCTTCCCTTGAGACCACAAGGAAAGATCCAATACCCCAGCGCTTCTGCGCTTTTGTCGGGGTTTTATTCCGTCAGCCCACCGCTCCTGCAGTGTTGGTACCCACCATTGGGTATGCTGACCTCGGCGCTCCTGCGCCCCTCTCCGTGACAATGCAGAGAAGAAGCTACGAACAAGATTTGTTCCGAGCTTCCTCGCCACAAGGGTCATCAAACCGTAAACGCCCCCTTTTCCAAAAAGGCTCCCGCACGCCGGTGGTAACGACTAATGATATCATATCATTAGAGATTTGTCAATCATAGGGAGTTCAACTTAAGCGGGGACTGGGATTGTCCCCACCCCCAGTTGAAAATCTGGGTAGTCGTTGTTCATGGTTGAGCGAAAATAATCAGCGCTGAAGAGCCAGATTTTTCGCTGATCTTGATTTTTTTGGGCACTGGGTGGGCAACATGTACCCAACGCTGTGGTCAACGATGGGTCTGAGGACGAAAAAAATGGCTAACCTTAGCCATTTTTTTGTTTGTTGCGGGGGTGGGATTTGAACCCACGACCTCGTGGTTATGAGCCACGCGAGCTGCCGGGCTGCTCTACCCCGCTATGAATAATATAATCCGAATCTACAAATCTTGATCCGAATCTACCAATATCCGAATACTACAAATAGCTACTCGTAGATTAGGATTTTTGTAGATTAGGATAAACGCTGTATTCGGATTATGCTAGAGCGGGTGAACGGAATCGAACCGTCATCTGATCCTTGGCAAGGACCTATACTAACCGTTGTACTACACCCGCGTTTGCAGTACTTAATGGTGAACTCTAGTATACGCAGTTTTGACTTACTTGTCAACCACGCTGCCAACCACACGCTTGACGTATTTTTTTATATATGCTAAAGTTAAGGTTGCTTAATCCTGCTCCAACCAGCAGGCCGGGGCAACAACCCTGGAATTTAAATCAAAAAACACGCCTTCTTGCCTCACACGGCGGGATCCAGGCTTGTGGCGGTTGGCTGCGGGCAGGCGCGAGACACGCTTATGAAAAAATACGAACTTCTTTTGGTGCTTCCCGGAACCTTGGACGAAAAGGAAACCGAGGCCAAAGCCAACGAAATTTTAACGCTAGTTAAAGCCAACAGCACGGCCGGTGAAATCCACCTCCTCGGCAAAAACCGGCTCGCCTACCCTATTAAACAAATTCGTTACGGTTACTTCTACACTATTGTGTTTGAAGCCGACCCCGCTGGCCTTAAAACCATCGCGGGTAAAATTGCGCTCCTGCCGACCCCGCTGCGCACCATGATTAGCCACTTCAACACCACGCTCACGGCGGCGCAAAAAATTGTCTACTCCACCGATGAAGCCGGCGTTACGACCATGCGTGAAAAAGAATTTCTCGCGGTTCCAGAGCGTGTTACTTCTGTGAACATGCCGACTTTTACTGTGCCGGAAGTGGCAACCGAAAGCGCGCCTGCCCGGAGCAACGCGGAGCGCAAAATTGACGAGATTAATATTGACGAAATTAATAAGAAACTAGATGATTTGATGAAGGGCGACGTGATCCCCGGCGTGTAAAAGGCTGAGGAGGCTCGGGATGCCCGGAAGGCATTGTCCCGCCTCCCAAGCTTTCTAAGCATCCCCAGCTTTTCAAGCCTTATCTTTAATCTTACTAACCATATGGATCTAAATAAAGTCATGCTCATTGGCCGCTTAACCCGCGATCCGGAACTTAGGAGCACGCCAACCGGCAAATCAGTGGCCTCGTTTAGCGTGGCTACCAGTCGGCAGTGGACGGATGCGCAAGGGCAAAAACAAAAGCAAAGCGAATTCCACAACATTGTGGTGTGGGGCAAATTAGCCGAAATCGCCCAACAATACCTGCGTAAAGCCTCACAAATATATTTGGAAGGCCGCCTGCAAACCAGGGATTGGACGCCGCAAGACGGAATTAAGCGCTACCGCACCGAAATTGTGGCCGATAATTTTATTATGCTCGGTAGCCGGCCGGCCGGCGGCACCGCCCCTTTGAGCGCCTCCTCTGAAATGCCTACCGAACCATCTTACCAAGATATGCCCGCGCAGGAAGTAGTGGAAGAACAAATTAAAGTTGAAGATATTCCTTTTTAAACTTGTATGCCTATCACTAACAAAGATCGCAAGCCAAAATCCTGCCATTTTTGCCTTAACAATAAATTGATTGTTGATTATAAAGATGTGGGAACTCTGCGCCGGTTTGTTTCGGCTCAAATGAAAATCGCGCCACGCCGCCGCTCGGGCCTGTGCGCCTTGCACCAACGAGGAGTGGCCACCGCCGTAAAACGCGCGCGCCAAGCCTCCCTGATGGCGTTTATGTAGTCTTAGATGAAAATTATTTTGTCCCCTAACGGTACACTTTCCTCCAAGGTGTATCGTGTTGTTTACAAGCGCAACACTTCAGCACTACAACACATCAACACTTGAGCAATAACGTATTGCAGTGTAGTACTGTTGACGTGTTGTTGTGTTATCACATATGTCCACCTGGCCTGACCTTAAAAACAACCCTCGCCTCAAACAAATTTTTGAGACCCGCAGTGAAATTGTTCGCCTGACACGAGAATTTTTTTGGTCGCGCGGTTTTAAAGAAGCCGAGACGCCCATCGCTCTTCGGCTCCCCAGTCAGGAGCCATACCTTAACTTTTTCCCCGTCACCGTCACTCATCCGCGTGGCGATGAGCATAAGTTTTACCTCCGGACCTCGCCGGAATATGCTCTAAAAAAATTATTGGCGGCCGGTTACTCTAAACTATTTGAAATTGGCAAATGCTTTAGGAATAACGAAGATTTTGGCGGGACACACAATCCGGAATTCACCATGATAGAATGGTACCGTGCACCCGGAAGCACCCAGGATTTTATGGATGACATGGAGAGTTTGTTTAAGTATGTGGGTGACAAATTAGAGACAAAGATTGTAAGATTGAAAGATTGTAAGGTTGATATTAGCGAACAATGGGACAGGATGAGTATGAAGGGGGCGTGGAAAAAATTTAGCGGGATCGATCTTGATAACAATTTAACAATTGAACAATTGAACAATACGGCGCGTGAAAAAGAGTATTCAGTAGACCAGACTTATACTTATGAAGATACCTTCTTTAAAATTTTCTTGAACGAAATTGAACCACACCTTGGGCTGGAACGCCCAGTATTTATTTATGACTACCCCGCGCCGATGGCGTCGCTGTCTCGATTGTGCGTTCATGATCCACGGTACGCGGAACGCGTTGAATGCTATATCGGAGGCTTGGAACTCGCTAATGGATTCGGCGAGCTCTTGGACGCTCCTGAACAAAAAAGACGTCTTGAAGCGGACAAAGCCTTGCGAGCGAAACTAGGCAAAGAAACTTGGGAAATAGACGAGGATTTTATAGCAGGCTTGCCCGCCATAGCCGAGCGTAGCGAGGCGACGGCAGGGGTTGCACTCGGCCTGGATCGTATGGTATTATTATTCACCGGAGCCAAGGATATTAATGAAGTTATATTTGGATCGGCAAAAGACCAGCTGCCAGCAGAATAGGCAGATTAAGTACTAAGCAGACAAAATATTTGCTTACCTTGCTTACTCTGCCTAATTTGCTTACTAGCTATATATGGCCTCAACTTCCGAAATTCGCAAAGGAGTGGTAATTAAACACAACGGCGATTTGTATGTGGTGGTAGAATTCCAGCACGTTAACCCGGGCAAGGGCGCGGCCTTTGTGCGTACCCGGATGAAAAATTTGGGTAATGGCAAGGTGGTGGAAATTACCTATAAAACCGTGGAAACAGTTGACATTGTGAGCGTGCAATTCCAAACCATGCAGCACCTATACAAAAACGGGGAGAATTTTGCTTTTATGAACATGAGTACGTATGAACAGATTGAAATGAATGGCGATTTGGTGGGCGCTGATGGTAAGTACCTAAAAGAAGGTTTGGAAGTTATTATTGGCCTGTATGAAGATCGGCCGGTTAGCCTCCAGCTTCCCAAAAAAATTCAATACAAAGTAGTGGAAGCGCCGCCGGCCGTAAAAGGCGATACCGCCTCGGGCAATGTGACCAAAGAAATCAAGCTCGACAACGGCCTGACGGTCTACGCCCCTATTTTTATTAAAGAAGGCGAAGAGATTTTGGTTAATACCGAAACCGG
>JAHFHV010000015.1:0-20280 GCA_023246725.1 Candidatus Magasanikiibacteriota bacterium
ACACGGCGGCGGAAACAAAATTGCCAAATGGTGGTAATCTTGTGCTTGAGGTCCAGCAGCACCTCGGCAACAACAATGTCCGTGCCATTGCCATGAGTACCACCGACGGACTCGAGCGCGGGCAGGAAGTAACCTCAAACAACGAACCAATCAACGTACCAGTTGGCCCCGAGACCTTGGGACGCATGTTTAATGTTACCGGCGAGGTGATTGATGGTCTCGGCGCGGTAAAAACCAAGAAAAAATATTCAATTCATCGCGCGGCGCCGGAGTTTACCAAACAATCAACCAAATCAGAGGTGCTTGAAACCGGTATTAAAGTTGTGGATTTGATCTGTCCGTTCTTAAAGGGTGGTAAAGTTGGTTTATTTGGTGGCGCGGGGGTGGGCAAGACGGTTTTAATTCAAGAACTTATTCGTAACATCGCCCAAGAACATGGTGGTTATTCTATGTTTGCCGGGGTAGGGGAACGCAGTCGTGAAGGTAATGATTTGTACCGTGAAATGAAAGAGAGCGGCGTGCTCGACAAAACTGCCTTGGTTTTTGGCCAGATGAATGAACCCCCAGGGGCTCGCGCTCGCGTGGCTCTCACCGCGCTCTCAATGGCCGAATATTTCCGCGACGAAGAAGGACGCGATATTTTGTTGTTCATCGATAACATTTTCCGTTTTACACAAGCTGGCTCCGAGGTGTCCGCTTTGCTGGGCCGCATGCCCTCCGCCGTCGGCTACCAACCAACCCTCGCTTCCGAAATGGGCGCGCTCCAAGAACGCATCACATCTACCGACAAAGGTTCTATTACATCCGTACAAGCGGTGTACGTACCAGCCGATGACCTGACTGACCCGGCGCCAGCCACCACCTTCGCGCACCTTGATTCCACGGTGAGTTTGAATCGTTCGCTTACTGAACTTGGTATTTACCCAGCGGTGGACCCGTTAGATTCTAACTCCACTATTCTTGACCCGAACGTGGTTGGGGAATTGCATTACCGCACGGCGCGTGATGTGCAAAAAATGTTGCAACGGTATAAAGATCTGCAGGATATTATTGCCATTTTGGGTATGGAAGAATTAAGCGATGAGGATAAAATTACCGTTACCCGCGCCCGCAAAGTGCAAAAGTTTTTGTCGCAGCCGTTTTTTGTGGCCGAAGTGTTTAGTGGTATTGAAGGGCAGTATGTGCCGGTAGCCGAAACGGTGCGCGCTTTCCGCGAAATTTTAGATGGGAAGCATGATGACAAGCCAGAACAAGCGTTTTATATGAAAGGTTCGATTGACGAAGTAAAATAATAAATACTTGAAACAGATATAACAGATTGTGATACAGATACGAACATATATCGACTATATGTCGTAATAATTACATCTGTCAAATCTGTCTCACAATCTGTCCAATTTGTTGCCGCTTTTATGCAATTCAAAATAGTAACACCCGAACGCCAAGTCTTTGCCGACGAAGTCTCCCAAGTCACCATGATGACCACGATGGGCGAAATTACGGTTTTGCCACATCATATTCCTTTGGTTTGCAATTTAGTTCCCGGTGAGATAAAATATAAAAAGAAGGATGAGGAACTCTCCATCGCCGTCTCTGGCGGCTTTGCCGAGGTGCGCCCTGATGGTTCAGTTGTCATCCTTGCCGACACCGCCGAACACGCCCACGAAATTGACCTCACGCGCGCCGAAGCCGCCCGCGTTCGCGCGGAGAAACTGATGTCCGAAGCTCGCCACAAAGACGATGTTGATTACGCCGCGCTCGCCGCGCAGATGGAGAAAGCGATGGCGCGGCTTAGAGTGGGGAATAAGTATCGGAAAATAAAATAACTAAAATTAACCCACTTAATAAATTAAATATGCGTTCACCAGAAAGACCGCACAGTCTCGAAGATGAGATCGAGATAGAATTTGGCAGATCGATTCTTCGAGCATTTGAAAGAGCTAAAAGAGAGTTGGGAGGCGTTGCAATAATCGAAAAAATACTCGAGAAAATGCAGGTACTTCTTAAAGAGGCTGGTATTGAGTTAGATTCGATTATGAGAGATAGAATCAGAGAAATTTTGCGAGTGCACGGTTTTTAATAAATTATTATCACCAAGCGAAAATGTCGCTTGGTTTTTTATTTGGTGTAACATTTTGGCCAATTTAACGTCTTCTTTAATAGCCCCTGCCATAGGGGCTATGAGTTTTTATGAAATATAACACAAAATTAACCCTCAAAATCTACTGGTCCGAGGCTCGAAAGTACCGTTGGGCGGTTTTAGCTATTTTTATTTGTGTCATTGGCGGCTCTGCGACAGGTATCATTATCCCGCTCTATTTTAAGCGTTTTTTTGACATTCTCGCGCGTGGTGGAGGCACACAGGCCACGATCACCGGGCTCATTGGCGTTTTAATTACCATCGCCTGGATTGAAATTCTGCGCTGGATGTTTTGGCGCGCGGCTACATTTTTTAACAACTATTTTCAGCCCAACGCAATGGCGGCCTTGGCCAACCGGTGTTTTGCGTATCTTCATAAACACTCATTCGCGTACTTCAATAATAATTTTGTCGGCTCGCTCGTGAAACGGGTAAATTGGTTTACGCGCGCGTTTGAAAACGTGGCCGACAAAATTACCTGGACCATAATTCCTTTGTTTGTGGATTTGGCTGTGGTGATTGCGGTTTTGTTTTATAAAGATTTGTGGCTGGGCCTTGGGAGCGTGCTGTGGATGACGGTTTTTTTAATTGTTAACTGGATTTTTACATCGTATAAAATCCGTTTTGACATTCAGCGCAGTGAGGCTGAAACCAAAGCCACTGGCGTTTTGGCCGACACCATTACAAATAACAGCAATGTTAAATTGTTTGTGGGGTATCACCGCGAACTTAGCCTATTTGCTAACGCCATGGAGCGCGTTCGCTCGCTTCGGAGTTTTACCTGGAATTTGGACGGCATTTTTGAAGCTGTACAAGGGGTTTTGGTGGTGGCATTTGAAATTGGCATTTTTTATTTGGCTATACAGCTGTGGAAACAGGGCAAGCTTACGGTTGGCGATTTCGTACTCTTACAGGCATACACCATTATTATTTTTGAAAAGGTGTGGGATTTTGGAAAAATTATTCGGAACCTGTATACTGATTTGTCTGACGCGGAAGAGATGACGGTGATTTTGAATTCGCCACATGAAATTCAAGATATGCCCAAGGCGAAAAAATTAGTTGTGTCAAACGGCGCGATTGCGTTTGACGCCGTGGATTTTTATTATCACGAAACCAGGAAAATCTTTGCTGATTTGAGTTTTATTATTCCTGGACAACAAAAAGTTGCTTTAGTAGGTCCGTCGGGCGCGGGTAAATCCACAATCGTCAAATTACTTTTGCGTATGCACGATGTCGCTAAAGGCAAAATCTTGATTGATAATCAACCAATTACACGGGTATCACAGGAGAGTTTGTGGGGCAATGTGAGCCTAGTACCACAGGACCCAATTTTGTTTCACCGCACTCTCATGGAAAATATTCGCTATGGCAAACCGGACGCGACGGATAAAGAAGTTTTGCGGGCGTCTAAACTGGCGCACTGCCATGAGTTTATTTCGGAATTCCCGGATAAATATGAAACGTACGTGGGGGAACGCGGGGTTAAATTATCCGGCGGGGAGAGGCAGCGCGTGGCCATTGCCCGGGCGATTTTGCGCAATGCGCCAATTCTGGTGTTGGATGAAGCCACCTCAAGCTTAGATTCAGAGTCCGAGCACCTTATTCAAGACGCCCTCGCCATTCTTATGGCCAACAAAACTGTTATCGTCGTCGCGCATCGTCTGTCCACCATTATGAAGATGGACAGAATTATGGTTATTGATCATGGCGAGTTAGTGGAGGAGGGGACGCATACGACGTTACTCAAAAAAACGCGCGGCCTCTACCACCAATTGTGGAAGCGGCAGGTGGGCGGGTTTATGCAAGAATAAGCGAAAAATCTCTCGTACTGACGATGGATTTTTTGTTTTTGTAGACCAATATAGTTGACAGTTGACAGTTAACTGTCAACCTTGTATACTAGAATCATATGATTTCAACATCAGATAAAATTATTCAATACATAAAAGCCAAAGGGCAAGTTTCCGGCTACGATATAGCCGAGCACGTTGGTATTTCCAGACAAGCACTTTTTAAGCATTTGCCAAAACTCATCAGTTCCGGGGTAATTACAAAAATTGGGACCCCTCCCAAAGTTTTTTATTTGATACATAAAATAAAAATTGAACCCAAAATTTCCGATTTTAAAATCAGCGATAAAACCAAAAAAATCATTGCGGATACATTTTTGATAATCACTCCAGCTGGCAACAGAAAAGAGGGGGTGGAAGGGTTTGCGTATTGGTGTGAAAAAAATATTTTGCCATTTGAAAAAACTGCTGAGGAGTATATAAAAACTTTGCAAAAATATGATGCTTATAAAAAACGCGGGCTCATTAGCGGCCTGCGCAAAATGAAAAGCACCTTTGCCAAAGTGTACCTAGACGAAGTTTTTTATTTGGATTTTTACAGCATTGAACGATTTGGAAAAACCAAACTTGGCCAACTGCTTCTCTACGCCAAGCAGAGCCAAAATATTAAGTTGATGAAGGATATCATAAAAATAATAAAACCAAAAGTTGATGGGATAATCAAAAAAAATAAAATTGACGGCATTGGTTTTATCCCTCCGACCGTTAAACGAGAACATCAGCTTATGAGAGTTTTGGAAAAAGGGTTGCATGAAAACATCCGAAAAATTTCTATCGTGAAGATTAAAACGGATGTGGCGGTACCGCAAAAAACTTTGAATAAACTTGAAGATAGAATTGAAAATGCCAGAAACACGCTCGTGGTGAACGAGAACACCGTGTGTCGTAACATTTTATTGATTGATGACGCTGTTGGTTCTGGCTCTACGTTGAATGAAGTGGCAAAAAAGATTAGAGAGAAAAATATTTGTAAGGGTAAAATTATAGGGCTTTCCATCACTGGCAGCTTTAAGGGGTTTGATGTGATTAGTGAAGTGTAAAGAGACGTTGAAAACTTTGCGATCATATGCCCTCCACCACCCTCAAAACAATCCTCGCCACCGAACCAGCCTATCGCCTCAAACAAATTGAAAAGGCGTGGTTTGATGTTAATCTAAACTCTTATAACGAAATTACGACTTTGCCCGTAGAGTTGCGTGACAAATTAAAAGATTTGCCGTGGATGAGTTTAGAGGTGCATACGGAATTAAAAAGCAAAGTGGATAATACGCGCAAATATCTTTTTAAGCTCACGGATGGAAATTTGATTGAGATGGTTTTAATGGGACGGAGAAACCTCAAAAAAACGATACATGATACACATAAAACGATACCGGGACAATCGAACGAAATGTATCGTAATACGTGTATCGTGAATCGTGAGGATGACCGTTACACCATCTGCATTTCTTCGCAAGCTGGATGCCCTATGCGTTGCGCTTTTTGCGCTACGGGCAAAGCTGGATTTAAACGCAACCTCACCGCCGAGGAGATTGTTGACCAATACCGATTTGCAAAGAGGGTACTGGCCAAAGAAGGGAACCGGGTAAATAATATTGTGCTCATGGGCCAAGGGGAGCCGTTGGTAAATTATGCTAATGTCAAAAAAGCCTTGAACACAATTTTGGCTCATTCCGACATCGGCCCCACCAAAATTACGCTGTCCACCGTTGGTTACATTCCGGCCATGGAGCAGATGATTACGGACACGGACTTCCCTCCGGTGCGCTTTGCATTATCGCTTCATAGCGCCATTGAAGAATCGCGCAAAAAAATAATCCCCACGCATAAGCCAGGGTTTTTGGAATGGTTGATAAAATGGGGCAAAGCGTACCACGAAAAATTTGGCAATCGTACGCATTTTATTGGTTTTGAGTACATCATGCTGAGTGGCGTCAATGACGACGAAAAACATCTGCAAGCTTTATTAAAATTTTGCAAGCACTTTCCGCTGGTGCGCGTAAATTTAATTCCGTATAATACGACGAGCGACAGCGCCGCGGTGGATGAAATTAATAAACTGGAGGAGCAGATGGGTTCTAACTACCGTATTTTTACGCGCACCCCGCACGAACTTATTGAACATTGGCACGAATCACTTATGAAAGCCGGGTTTACTTCTACCATTCGCTACTCGCAAGGGCAGGATATTGCCGCGGCTTGCGGACAACTACGGAATAAGGAGAAATAATTAATTATTTTTTCTATAGCGCTCACCCGAGTGCTATTTTGTTTTGTCTATTGACGAACGACCCTTAATTTATTAAATTTTACCCAATTACCGGAGGAGGACACCGTGAAAGAGCAGGCTCTGGGAGACACTTTCTGGCAATGGCTGGCGCGAAAGTGGTGCCAGTTCTGGGGGGAAGTCCAGAACGAAGAGTTCCACGCCGCTCAACTGGATGAGCTCAAGGAGCTCAAGAAGTCTGGGCGGGGAAACTGACCTCGTTTCACATGCGAAAGGAGAACCGCCATGGCAAATGGCAAGATGACCGTTGTGTTGCGCCGGATTCCTCCTAAGGCAGGGGAGGATCCGGAACGCCCGTCCGCGCACGACCCGGTGCGTGAGGACTGGCACGGCAAGCTGTTGGAGCGCTTCGACGAAATCATCGGTCTGTCGCCGGACATCGACCGTGGTGTCGGGTTGCGGCCACACCAGCAAGCCCGCTTCCTCCGCGGCTACTGACCGAGCCCGCCCCCTCGCCCCCCGCCTCAAGCGCGGCGCGAGAGGGCCCCCGCCACCCTCTCCGTCACGTTTCTGCTTATAAATTTTGTAGGCACAAACGTGGGAGGGTGGTTTTGTTTTTATGGATTTTTAAAACAGATTTGCGCTGGGGCAACGAATCAGGTATACTTACATAGTTGCGCTTCCCCGCAACTGCGGGACGCGACACGATTCTGTTGCGGGCAGCGCTTCAAAGGACGCTGCGCTGCATGATTTCGTCAAATCATATATCTACGATATATGCTCATTCGTTCGGAAATAAATTAATAAATTAATTTATTTCACTCACTCATTTCGCATATGAAAATTTGGGACTACAAGATACCAAAAAATTGGCAACCGCCGAATACCGAGGCGTGGATTTGGTATATTGAAAAAATGATTACGACCGGTAATTTGCGCCGCCTGCCGGCCGCCAAGATTAAGAAGTATTTACCCAAGTTGCGCCTGGATGAAGGCAATCGTTTATTATTTAAACATTTTTTTAAACAGAAATGAAGAACCAGTATGGACTTTACTCCACTCCAACAAAAAATTGTCGATGGTTTTAAACAGACGCGGCTTGTGCGTGATTTTTATTTGTCGGGCGGAACGCTTCTCGCGGTGCGTTACCTCGGACACCGAAACTCTTATGATTTAGATTTTTTTGCCAACCATTCTTTTACTTTTCCCAGCGTGGAAAAAGAGGTGGCAAAATTAGCGACCGAGGCCAAACTCACTGTTAGTGAAGTGCGCCACATTGCCGATCGTTGGGAATGGGAACTTGGTGACGGTGGAGAAAAGACTAAATTTGAGTTGGTCTGGTACGACTTTAAGCCACTGGAACGGCGTGTGTTTTGGCAGGGGATTATGATTGATTCTCTGACAGATATTACCGCAAACAAAATGATGGCCATGATGGAACGGCATGAACCTAAAGATATTTTTGATTTATATTACATTCTTAAAAAAACCGGTTGGACTGTTACTCGTCTTCTTAAACTTCTTAAACAAAAATTTGGTTTGCCAATTACAGCGCAGACTTTTTATGCTGAAGCCGAAAGGTGTCTGAAACGTTTAGAAGTTGTGCGAGGCATGCTCCTGACGGATGATTCTAAAAAACAGGATAAACTTTTTGACGATATTCACAAGTATTTCGATCGTCAAGCTCGCCGCTACTTACGGGGTCAATTAAAATAACCGTCAACATTTGTAAAACTCATCTATCCGCGGTATAATAAGCACTCAAAAGGTGTTTATTTTTTGAGCACGAGATTCCTCGGCTGCGCTCGGAATGACAAGTGAATATGCCTAAATATAAGTTAAATGCCAGTCAGCAAGCGGCCGTGGAGTATACCACCGGCCCGCTTTTGATTGTGGCGGGTGCGGGAACCGGGAAGACCACGGTGATATCCCAAAAAATTTGTTATTTACTAGAAAATAATTTGGCCAAGCCCGAGGAAATTTTGGCGTTGGCGTTTAACGATAAAGCGGCCGAGGAAATTCAGGAGCGGGTGGATGATTTGGTGGATGTTGGGTATACCGAAATTTCTATTTCCACCTTCCACAGTTTTTGCCAGCGGCTTTTGGAGCGCCACGCCATTGATATTGGCCTCTCGAATCAATTTCAATTGCTAACACAAACGGCGGCTTGGCTTTTGGTGCGTAAGAATTTGGAAAAATTAAAATTAAATTATTACCGCCCGGTAGGGAACCCCGCTAAGCACATTCACGAACTGCTGAAACATTTTTCTAAATGTAAAGACGAACTGATTTCATCCGCAGAGTATTTGGAATATGCCGAAGGGTTAAGCAAGGCTAACGGCACTACTAATTTAGAGGAAAAAAGCCGCGGCACGGAACTTGGAAACGCTTACCACGCTTACAATCAATTATTATTGGATACCGCGCATCTGGATTTCGGTGATCTTATTTATTACGCCAATAAATTGTTTGAAACACGACCAAAAATTTTGGAGCGTTATCAAAGTAAATATAAGTATATATTGGTAGATGAATTTCAGGATGTGAACTGGGCGCAGTATAATTTGGTGAGAATGCTGGCTGGCGTTTCGTTGTCATCCCGAGCCGAGTCGAGGGATCTCGACAATACGACGCGAGATTCCTCCACTGCGCTACGCTCCGGTCGGAATGACAGCCAAATGCGGCCACAATTAACCGTAGTGGGGGATGACGACCAAAGTATTTATGCCTTCCGCGGCGCGAGCGTGTCAAACATTCTCCGTTTTAAAGATGATTTTGCCAAAGCCAAAGAAATTGTGCTGAACGAAAATTATCGTTCTAATCAGGAAATTTTAGATATAGCCTACAAATCAATTCAGAATAATAATCCAGATAGGCTGGAGGTGAAGTTGAAGATTGATAAGCGGTTGGTTGCGAATAATCAATCTGTCATTCTGAATGAAGCGAAGCGTAATGAAGAATCTAGCCTGTCACAGACTAAGCGAACTATATCCTTCGCTGGCGCTCAGGATGACAGTGGCGCGGTAGTGCATATGCACTCGTCTACGCTTGAGGAAGAAGTGCGCGGTGTAGTGGGGGAGATAGATCGGCTTAAAAAAATTGACAGTGAGGCCACGTGGGATGATTTTGCCATTCTGGTGCGCGCCAATAACCATGCTGAGCCATTTTTGGCCGGTCTTGAAGCCAGAGGGATTCCGTATGAGTTTTTAGCCGCGAGCGGGCTCTATCGCCAGCCGGTAATTCTCGACTGCATTAACTATTTTAAATTACTCACTGACCACGGCGACTCCAACGCTATTTTTCGTTTGCTCCGGCTGCCGTTTCTTACGTTCAGTGAAAATGATTTGCAAAAATTTACCAGTAATGCCAAGCGCAAAGCCTTCACGTATTACGAAATGCTCAAACGCTGTCGGGAATTTAGTTTCTCGGAAGAATCGGTCAAGGTCTGCGACCGGCTTATTAATTTGATCCACGAAGGCCTTAAAGAATCGCGCTATCTGAAGCCAACGGTATTACTCTACAATTTTTTGGAGAAAAGCGGTTATTTAAATTATCTCAAAGTAGAAGAAGAAGCCGGGAATCGAATCATTATCGGCCAAAACCAACAGCTCAAGCAGTTTTTTGACTATGTGGAAACGTTTGAAAAAATAATGCCAGATAGCCACATCGCTAATTTTATGGAGGAGTTTTCCGGTATTCAAGAGTCGGGCGATCGGGGAAAGATCTTTTCCGCCCGAGGCGGATCCGCCTTTGGCGGAAATGACACGCCGGACTCGGTAAATGTTTTGACAGTTCACGGCGCCAAGGGTTTGGAATATAAATATGTGTTCATTGTCAATTTGGTAGAAGAAAGATTCCCCACGCGCACCAAGGGCGAGGCAATAGAAATTCCACTCGATCTGGTTAAGGAGCAGTTGCCGGAAGGGGATAGTCATTACGAAGAAGAACGCCGGCTGTTTTATGTGGCCATGACGCGCGCCAAAGAACGATTGTATCTCACGAGTAGCTCAAACTACGGCGGCGTGCGCACTAAAAAAATTAGTCGTTTTTTAGACGAAATTGGTTTTCAAGCGGAGGAGCCAGCAGAAACCAAACAGGTGCTCGCCGAAAAACGCGCGGCCAAAATCCCCGAGAAACAGGAAATTATGTACGAACTTCCCAAGAGCTTTTCTTTTTCGCATATTCAAATGTACGAAACGTGTCCGTATAAATATAAATTGGCGCACGTGCTTTCGCTCCCGTCCAAGGGCAGTCATTACTTCAGCTTTGGCACCACCATTCACGCCACGCTCCAAGCGTTTTATTTGCGGGTGCAAGAACTTAACGCCACCACCCAAGCCTCACTTTTTGATAAACCGAGTGTCATTCCCGCGCCAGTGGGAATCCAAGTTCCACCGCTCGATGAGCTTTTAAAAATGTACGAAGCCAAATGGATTGATGATTGGTACAAAAGCGCCAAACAAAAAGAGGAATATTACGAAAAAGGCAAAAAATTGCTCCGGACGTTTTATAAATCACAAGAAAATAACTGGAATGTCCCAGAATTTTTGGAAAGCTTCTTTAAAATAAAAATTGGTGATCATTTACTTAGCGGGAGAATTGATCGCGTAGACAAGCTCTCGGACGGCAGTTTAGAAATTATTGATTACAAAACCGGCGCGCCCAAAGAAAAACTGACGAGCGCGGACAAAGAACAGCTGCTCATCTACCAAATCGCCGCCGAGCAGCTTACCGAATATAAAAATGTTGGCCGCCCGAGTAAGCTCACGTATTATTATTTGGAAGACGAGATTAAAACTTCGTTTATCGGCGACAACAAAGATTTGGAACGCTTGCATAAAAACATTGGCGAAACAATTGGAAACATTAAAGCGCAGAAATTTAAAGCCACGCCGAGCCAGTTTGCCTGCGACCATTGCGATTTTAGAGATATTTGTGAATTTAGAGTTTAGCCTATGCTGAAGGCAATTGGCGACATTTTACAACGGCATAACGTTGGTTCCGCGCTCATTCGCGGGGTGAGCGCCGCGCAGATAGTGGAAAAAACCAATGAGCTTTTAGAGCAGTGGTTTGGGACGTCCATAAAAGGCTACGCCGAAGCAGCTTATGTTAAGCAAACCACGCTTACGATTATCGCGCGGGGGAGCGTGGTAAGCCAAGAATTGCGGTTTAAAGAAAAACAGCTTTTAGGGGCCTTGCAACAGACCTTTGGCAGGCCGGCGCCAACGAAAATTGCCTACCGAGTAGAGCGCTTGCCAAACAGCGAAAAATACCCTACACTATAAGTTATCTATGACACTTCGCCGATATCTTTGGCTGATGTCCGTGGCTACTCTGTTATGCTCTGTGGCCTGGTTATTTGTGCTTTTCAGTATTGACCCAACCGAAAGCAATCCGGCCGGTTTTTTGTTTTTCTATATGAGTTTGTGGCTCGCAATCGTCGGAAGTTTTTCAGTGCTTGGGTTTTTAGTGCGCCGCGCGATTATTAATGATGATGAAGTAGTGTTTCGCCATGTTAAACAAACTTTCAGACAAAGTATCATCATTGCTTCCCTTACCATTCTCACGCTACTATTTTTGGCTCATAGCCTTTTGACCTGGTGGAATGTTATTTTACTCGTTATAGTCGGTTTGTTTATTGAGGGGATTATTTTTTCCAGCCGCCGCTATCGCAACGCCCCGTATGTTCAATAATTTTTTCGAGAGGTTTAGAAAAGAACTCGGCATTGACCTTGGTACCGCCAACACCCTCGTCTACGTAAAAGGACGGGGTATTGTTATTAATGAGCCTAGCGTGGTGGCCGTGAATACCCGTACGGAACAAATTTTGGCGGTGGGGCATGAGGCTAAAGAGATGCTGGGCAAAACGCCGCCTCATATTATTACTACCCGCCCCCTCACGAACGGCATTATTTCTGATTTTGAAGTAGCCGAAAAAATGCTTAGATATTTTTTGGATAAAGTCTATGAAGACACAGGGATGAGTTTTTTATCTCGCCCTAAAGTTATCATTGGCGCGCCGGTGGACATTACCGAAGTGGAACGCCGCGCGATTGGCGACGCGGTGATGAACGCGGGAGCCAGAGAAGTGTGGATTGTGGAAGAGCCCATGGCCGCGGCCATTGGCTCGCGCATGCCGGTAAAAGAACCAGTGGGTAATTTGATTGTGGAAATGGGCGGGGGAACCTGCGAAATTGCCGTCATTTCCCTGGGCGGCATCACCACACGCAAATCCATAAAAATTGCTGGCGATGAACTGAACCGGAACATTATGAATTACGCGCGCGATGTATTTAATTTGCTACTCGGCGAGCGACAGGCCGAAGAAATTAAAATTAAAATCGGTTCGGCGGTGGAACTGTCTGACCCCCTAGAATTCCCCATGCGCGGACGAGATTTAATTTCCGGACTTCCTCGGGAAGTAATGATTAATGACAGGCAAGTGCGCGAAGCCATGATTAAGTCGCTCCGGGTGATTGTGGATAATATAAAATCTATTTTAGAAATCACCGCGCCGGAATTGGTAGCGGACATTCACGAGCGGGGGATTGTGCTTTCGGGCGGCGGGTCGCTCTTACGCGGTATTGACCAGCTTATTCAACGCGCCATTGAAATCCCGGTACGAATCGCTGATGACCCCTTAACCTCCGTGGTGCGCGGTACCGGCATACTTTTAGATGAAGCTGCGCTGCTTAAGGAAGTAGCTGTCTTCCCTCGGCTAGAAGGCAGGCGTTAAATAGTGTTATGGTTAAGTTTTCGGACAAAATAACCTACTTTTATTTCAGCTTACTTTTAGTGGCAATTGTTGCGTTGCATTGGTTTGGCTGGTTAGCCCCAATTGAAAATGGCGTCAGGCGTTTATTTACCGGCGCGCTCATAAAAGTTAGCGTTTCTCGGGCTAAGGGAACTCAACCGCTGTTGATTAATGAAGCGGCGAGTAGCACTCCCTCCCGAGCGGAATTGAGCGCTAAAATTAAACTCCTGACCAGTGAAAATGACGAACTGCGACACGAGCTTAATTTTAAGAAAAAGACTGCTGTGATACTCCTTCCCGCCAATGTGATTGGACGCGAAGGGAGCGCGTTTGGGCAGGTGATAATTATAAATCGCGGCAAGAGCGATGGACTAGAATTAAAACAGCCGGTAATCGCGGGAGAAGGAATTTTGATTGGCACAATCATTAAAACAGAATCAGACATTGCTTACGTCTTACTCTTAAACGATAATCAAAGCAAGGTGGCGGCTACGGTCTTAAATCGCGACAAAAGCGTGGGCGTGGTGGAGGGCGGCTATGGCATTAGCCTGCGCTTAACGCTTATTCCCCGCAATGAAACCATAGCCGTGGGCGATGAAATTGTTACCTCGGGGCTTGATGAGGCGACTCCGCGCGGCTTATTGATTGGCATCGTGGCCGAAGTGGAAAACGAAGCCTATAAACCTTTTCAACAAGCGGTGCTCACTCCCGCGATTGATCTGAATAAACTCACGGTGGTCAGCGCGGTGGCGGGCGAATAATCTTCTATGCAAAAGTTTGTAAACTTCGCGAGCAGTCTTGGTTTGGCGGCCGCGCTTATTTTTTTACAACTGTTAGCCCTGAGCATTTTACCCTATCCCTTTAATCAATTAAAATTACCCCTGGCGATCGTGCTTTGGTTTTTAGTGGTGGTGGGATCACGCGGGGCGCTGCTTTTAAGCTTGGCGGCAGGGTTTTTATTAGAATTATTTTCCGTCACGCCCTTTGGTTTTGGTCTGGCGGCCTTTTGTATTTCTATTGTTATCGTCCAGTTTTTATTCTCCAGGATTTTTACCAACCGATCAGTCCCCCTTATTTTTTTAAACTCCTTAATCGGAGTGTCTGTCTACCATCTGCTTTTATTTTTTTGTCTTGCGGTATACGCCTGGATAACGGGGGAGACGAATTGGCTTGGCTTGATTTTTTTAAAGAACGCCGCTTGGTCGATATTCCTGTCCGCCATTTTCACCACTCTGCTCTATGTTATTAGCAGATTATTTGTCCGCCGTTTAAACCCCCGTTTTGTTTCGCGCCAAACACGCCTGCTATGAAACTATCCGATCCATTTAATTTTCAAGCTTCTCACCCCGCTAGCCACGATTTGGCAGGCAAGTATAGCCGCGCTTGGACTGAATCAGCGCTGGACATTGAATTTAACTCCAGCAATCGTCTGGGAATTAGCCATACGCGAGGTTTTTTGGGCAACGCAGTGCTACCGCGTCGGCTCACGAGCTTACTGGTTTTAGTGGGATTGTTTTTTACCATTATTGTAGGACGGCTCGTTTATCTCCAAATCATCAAAGGCTCCTGGTATCGAACACTTGCTGAATCGAACCGTTTGCGCATTATCCCGGTGCCGGCTGAACGGGGAATTATTTATGACCGGTTTAACCGCGCACTAGTGGAAAATGTGCCTCAATTTACTTTAGCCATTACCCCTCAAGATTTGCCTCGCTCAGCCAAAGAGCGCGCTGAAACTGTCGCGCGTCTTGCCAGCATTAGCGGACTCTCTCCCGAAGATATTGTTGCGGCGCTTGAAACCTATGGCAATGCCAGTTTTGAATCCCTGACGCTTAAAGATAATCTTGATTATAACACTGCTTTGGCTTTATATATTCAAAACGCAGATTTGCCCGGAGTGCATGTGGAGAGCGGCATGAAGCGCCAATACTTGGCTGCCGCGTCAACCACCCTTGCCACGGATTCGCCGCTTACCAGTTTGTCACACGTTCTAGGGTATGTGGGGAAGTTAAACAAGGAAGAAGTGGCGCGCCTGCGCCCCGAAGGCTATTTACTGTCTGACGTAATCGGAAAAACCGGCTTAGAAAAAACCTACCAGTCATTGCTGCGCGGTATCTATGGCAAGAAAAAAATCGAAGTAAATGCGGCGGGCAAAGAACAAGCGACTTTGGCGGTTGATCCGCCGATTCCGGGGAATAATCTAGTTTTAAGCATTGATAAAGACGCGCAAAGTTATTTAGAGAAATTGATGAAGGCAAGCGCCAAGCAAACGGGGCATAACCGAATGGCGGGCATTGCTCTGAATCCTCAAAATGGAGAAGTAATGGCTTTAGCAAGCACTCCGGCCTTTAATAATAACGATTTTTCTGGCGGCATTAGCAGCGATGCCTATAAGGGATATTTAAATGATCTCGATCATCCGTTGTTTAATCGGGCGATTGCCGGCACTTATCCGCCCGGTTCAACGGTTAAACTGGTGATATCTTCCGCCGCGCTTGAAGAAGGCACTATAACGGTGGCGACAACCGTTAACAGCACCGGCGGCCTAGAGGTAGGCGATCGTTTTTTTAAAGATTGGCTTCCCGGCGGGCACGGCATTACCAATGTGGTTAAGGCGATTGCCTGGTCGGTAAATACTTTTTTTTACTACGCGGGCGGCGGCTACCAAAATTTTGTTGGTTTAGGCGTTGACCGGCTGACGGACTACATGCGGCGATTTAATTTAGGCGCGCTAACTGGCATTGACATACCGGGAGAGCAAAGGGGATTTTTACCGAGTAAAGAATGGAAAAGGGCAACCAAACATGAAAATTGGTTTGTGGGCGATACCTATAATCTGTCGATTGGCGAAGGCGACCTCTTAGTAACACCACTCCAAGTGGCGGTATGGACCGCGGCCATTGCGAATGGCGGCAAGATTATAACTCCCCACATTGTGCAAAAAAACATTAATCCGGTGTCGCACGTGGCCGCTTTAACCAATCGGCCGCTGCCCCGGGATACCGGAATTAAATCCGAATATATCAGAATTGTGGGGCAAGGCATGCATGAATGCGTAGAATCAGGGAGTTGTCAAAAATTGAAGCAACTGCCCTTTGCGGCGGCCGGTAAAACCGGCACGGCGGAGTGGAGTAAGTCCAAGCCTAACCATGCCTGGTTTACTTCATTTGCGCCCTACGACCACCCACAAATTGTGGTCACTGTACTGGTGGAAGAAGGCGGCGAGGGTTCCGTGTCGGCGCTCCCCATCGCGCGAGACTGGTTAGCTTGGTGGGGTAAAAAATATTTGACATACTGAAGTCCCGTTGCTATACTAGCCTTTATTGTTTTAATAATCATTTTATTTTTTTTATATGGACGACGCCACGCAATATCTTTCTGCGGACAGTTTAGCGGCTTTGCAAAAAGAATATGACCAGCTCAAAAACGTAACCATTCCGGAAATCGCCAAACGGATTGACGAAGCCAAACAACAAGGCGACTTATCCGAAAACGCGGAATACCACCAGGCCAGGGAAGATATGTCCTGGGCGCAAGGTAGATTTAAAGAACTGGATCAGATTATAAATAACGCGCAAATTTTTTCTAAAACCAAAAGCCAGGCCGGCCTGGTAGCTTTGGGGAACACTATTGTCGTGGAAATCAATGGCCAAAGCAAATCATATACCATTGTCGGTCCCCATGAAATTAACCCGGCCAAGGGCTTTATTTCTAACGAGTCACCCCTCGGCGAAGCGTTTTTAGGCCACTCTGTAGGGGATGATGTGGAAGTAACGGTGCCGTCCGGGAAACTCAAATATAGAATTGAGAATATTTCGTGATATTGATTTCACGATACATGATACACACAAAACGATACCCATCTGCTCGCGTATCGTTATATGTGAATCGTGTCTCGTTCACACTATGTCCCAATTAATTGACCCTAAAAACCTTAAGGAAGACGTGGTGCGTTTGGAACATCTGGAAGCCATTCGCGCGAGTGGTATTGAACCATTCCCCGCCACTGCTCCAAAGCGTTCCCATATGTTAGCCGAGGCCCGGCAAGCCAAAGAAGGCTCTAAAGTTGTGTGTTCTGGCCGCCTTATGACGCGCCGCGAAATGGGCAAACTTACTTTTTGCCACCTTAAAGACGCTTCTGATAAACTCCAAATTGCCCTGGGCGAAAAGGATTTAGGCAAAGACGCATACAATTTTTTCTTAAAGAATTTTGACTTGGGCGACTTTATAAGCGTAGCCGGAGAGATGTTTTTGACACATAAAGGCGAGATAACTATTTTAGTTAAAAAATACACGTTACTCTCCAAGGCGCTTCTGCCGTTGCCGGATAAATTTCACGGCCTCCAGGATATTGAAACGCGTTTTCGGCAGCGTTATCTGGATTTATTGACCAATGATGAATCCATGAGAATAGCGCGGGTGCGCAGCGCTCTGGTAAAAGAAATTAGAAATTATTTTGATGCCAAAGGTTTTTATGAAGTAGAAACGCCGATTTTACAAACCTTGTACGGCGGCGCTTTGGCCAAACCGTTTGTAACGCACCATAACGCGCTCAATATTCCGTTATACCTCCGGATTGCTCCCGAACTCTATCTTAAGCGTTTAATTGTGGGTGGATTTGAGGCGGTATATGAAATAGCCAAGTGTTTTAGGAACGAAGGCATTGACCATAACCACAACCCGGAATTCACCCAAATTGAATTTTACTGGGCGTACAAAAATTACGCTGACCTAATGGATTTGATGGAAGATTTATTGCCGCGGCTGATTACCGCTATTGGATTGCCGCTTAAATTTTCCACCAACGGACAGGAAGTGGATTTTACGCCGCCGTATCCGCGCCTGAGTATGAGGCAGATAATTAAAGAGTATGCCAAAATTGATATTGAAGAGTATCCAGACCAGGCAGGTATGCTTAAAGTTGCGCAGAAATTAAAAGTGGAAGACGTTGACAAAACCATGGATCGGGGAATGTTAATTGATGAGATTTACAAAAAATATGCGCGTCCTCATATAATCAACCCTATTTTCATGATTGATCACCCGGTTGAACTGTCGCCCTTGGCGAAACGTAAAACTGATGACCCGAAATACGTAGAAAGATTTCAGCTTTTGTGCGTGGGCGGCAATGAACTGTGTAACGCTTTTTCTGAACTTAACGACCCCCTAGACCAGGAGGCGCGGTTTAAAGAACAGGTGAGAAATAGTGAAGCGGGGAATGAAGAAAGCATGCCGTTTGACGAGGATTTCGTGACCGCGCTTAAACACGGCATGCCCCCAACGAGTGGACTCGGCATGGGTATCGACCGTCTTGTTTCGCTCTTGACCGGATCACATAATTTAAAGGAAGTGATTTTATTTCCCACACTCCGCCCAGAAAAATAAAGATTTGTAAATTAGCATCGTATGGTTAAAGTGATGGCTTTTGGAACGTTTGATATAATTCACCCCGGGCATGAATTTTTCTTGCGAGAAGCAAATAAGTTGGGTCAGCATCTCACCATCGTGATTGCGAGAGACGAAACCGTCCAGCAGTTGAAAGGCCAATTTCCACGAGTGGGAGAAGCGATTAGGCTAAAAAATCTGCAGAAACTACGCCTGGCGAATAAAGTTATTTTAGGTAGTTTAGGCGATAAATTTAACGCTATAAAAACCGAAAAACCAGACGTGATAGCGCTGGGACATGACCAGAAATTTTTTGTTAAGGCCTTACGGCGCTTTAAGGGGCGGAAGTTTACTATTCAACGCCTGTCAGCATACCATCCAGAGCTCTATAAAACCTCTAAAATAGCCCCCAGACAGCCCAAACAGCTTATTGTGGTGCTTGGTGTGATTGTAAAAAATAGGCGTTTATTACTGCTTAAACGGGTTGACCCCAGAACGGCCTTTAATGGTATGTGGGAATTGCCCGGCGGGGGAGTGGAGTATGGGGAATCTATCGACAAGGCTTTACGGCGCGAAGTTTTTGAAGAAACGGGATTTAAGATTCAGATTAAAGATCAGCTTAACGGCATTACCACGATTGTACGAACTAAAGAACAGTTTCAGATATTTTTTATCGCGTTTATTGTTAAACCAACCAGCGGTAAATTAAAAATGTCTAAAACTGAAGCCAGCGCGGCCCGGTGGTGCACCTTGGCTGAGTCGCTGAAGATACGGCAATTTGCGTTAAATAAAAAAATGCTGCGAAAGAATTTAAAATTATTAAAAAAATACGTTGATTAGGTATGCTTGACATAAAATACATTCGCGCGCATCGGGAGGAAATTGAAAAAAACAATGAGACTCGCCAAGTCAAAATTGACTTAGACGAGCTATTGTCGTTAGACGAAGAGCGCGCCAAACTCCAGCAAAAAATTGACGCACTCCGCGCCGAGCGCAACCAGCGCTCCAAAACCAAGCCCTCGGATGAGGAAATTTTACTCATGAAAAAATTGGGCGAAGAGGTGGCCGGGCTGGAGGAATTGGCGGAGGATAAAAATGCTGAATTGAAAGAACTGCTCTACCAACTGCCTAATTTAACGCACGCGGACGTGCCAGTGGGTAAAGGCGAAAGTGAGAATAAGGTTGTGCGCGCGGTAGGGGAGCCGCCGGTATTTAATTTTCAACCCAAGGAACACCATGAGCTGGGCGAAAAATTGGGCATTATTGATCTTAAAACTGCCGCGGAAGTGTCTGGTTCGCGTTTCGCCTATATTAAAGGCAAACTGGTATTGCTGGAATTCGCGCTTTTACAGCACACCTATTCTATTTTAACCAACGAAGCAATTCTCAAAGAAATTATCGCGAAAAATAATCTCAGCGTCAGCTCCAAGCCTTTTATTCCGGTGTTGCCGCCGGTTTTAATTAAACCAGAGGTGATGCATAACATGGGCCGATTAGAGCCGCGGGAAGAACGTTACCATATTGATAGCGATGATTTGTACTTGGTAGGCAGCGCCGAACACACGCTTGGTCCCATGCACATGAACCAAATACTGAAAGAAGAAGATTTGCCCATTCGGTATGTTGGGTTTTCCACCGCTTTTCGGCGCGAGGCCGGGAGTTATGGCAAAGACATTAAAGGTATTTTCCGCGTGCACCAATTTGATAAAATTGAAATGGAATCTTTTTCTTTGCCGGAAAATTCCGTGGCCGAACAGGATTTTTTTGTGGCCATTCAGGAATATTTAATGCAGTCACTCGGCATTCCATATCAAGTTGTCCTCAAGTGCACGGGCGACATGGGTTTGCCGGATTACCGCGAGTTTGATATTGAAAGCTGGATGCCGGGGCAAGGCAAGTACCGCGAAACACACACGGCCGA
>JAHFHV010000015.1:20380-27400 GCA_023246725.1 Candidatus Magasanikiibacteriota bacterium
AAGTATTGACAAAATTAGTTATTTGTGGGATAATATCTTTAGAAGATAAGTCCTTAGGGTAAAGCTCTGTGGAGAGCGTTCTCGTCAAGAACATCTCGTTGAAGCAAAGACACTCCCAAAAGGCTCTTTTAGAAGATCCGTTTCACAGCGGATTTTTGATTTGTATTAATTTTGATCCTAATTTGGCAACCATGCTTTTGTCATCTTGTTGGTATGATTTATAAAAAGTGTTTGAAACAAAATCGGCTAATTCAACCAAAGTGTCTAAATATGATGGGGTGGGCAAAAATGAACAAAAAGTACCGGAGAACTCGTCTTTTAAAAATTTGTCAATGTTTTCTTGAAAATATTTTTTTCCGGAAATTCCGCCCGGATGTTTGCGCGAGTCAATAACGATATTAACGCGTTTGTATTCTTGGAGCGATAGCTCTTTAAATAGTTTTTTTAACAGATCGGCATAGACATCGTCAAATTTCATTTCAAGTTTGTCAAAATAGTCATGCGGTATTTCTTGTATCAATTGAAATACCGAAAGAATTGTTACATCGGAATTGTTTAAAAGCGTGATACTTTTTGCTCTTAAATCTTCAAAATACGGATCAGTGGCGTGGATGCGGCGTTTATGTTTGGTGTGCGGGGCGCGAATGTGCCCCCAGCGTTTTCTTAAACGATCCGCTTTTAAAACGGCAAAACCGTTAATGCTGATAAACATTTTTCCTCTGTTTTTCTGTAAATTGTATGATTCGTCAAGGTAGATGTTCATACTTTGTTAAAAACCATTCGCCCAGGCGAATGGTTTTTAGTTTGTAGAAAGATGGTTGTGGCGGTTTATTTAAAATCATTAATTTTATCTAATACACCCTGTAGCTCGGTTTCTAACATTAGGAAGAATCTTTTTCTTTCTTCTATCGACATTGTTTCCATATCCGTTGATAATACGCCGTTGATCGCATCATAAATTGCCCTATGTCTGCTCATTACTGAATCAAAAGTATTCCTCGGTGATTCACTTCGCGCACCTTCTCCCATATGGTTATGGTTATGGTTATTTGAATAAATAAAATTAATTATACTTGACTATTTAACAATCAACGTTCCTCTCATGCCGCTATGCCCATCGCCGCAGAAAACCGAACAGCGGAAGGAGAATGTGCCGGTTTTATCGGCCACAAATTGAACGGTTTTAGGCTGGTTGGGCTCTAGCGTGGCGCTGACGTTAAAATCCGCTAAAAAGAACCCGTGGGTAACGTCCGTGGCTGTTATCGTGAGTTTTACCGTATCGCCCTTATTTACCGTAATAGTAGAAGGCACGAATTCCCAATTTTTAGCCGTGAGTGAAAACGATTTCACGCTTGGTTCCGGAACGGGCTGGGTTGGTTCGGCTGGTTTGGGCGCGGGAAGATTAAGGGCGTTAATTTCAGCTCCGGTTACTCCCGCTGGCAATCCCTGGCTTAATGGTTTTGAAGGGACTTTTACATCGGCATCTACTTTAACGTCAACATTGGCTTCCATTTTTGCCTCGGAGGTGGCCGCGGCTTTAGTTAACACTTTAAATTTAACCATTATGGGCAGGCCATCCGCGCCAGTAACTGGCATGTCCACCGCTGGCTCAAAGGCTCCGGCTTGGCCAACATCAACATGGAGCATGGCAACCAGCTCGGCCGTGAGTTTGCCGGCTACGGAAACGGTAAATTTTTCATTATCTCCGGCGCTCACCTGGGTTTGCCCGATAATTTTTCCCGGGTTGCCGTTTTCTACTAAGTGGATAACTACCCAGCTCGTGGCGGCAGTGGTTGATTTATTAATCATTACCTGGTTAGCGGAAATTACCTGATCTGAAACCGCGATTGCTGGAGTAATGGTTGGGGTGGTTGGCGTGTTTACCGTAGCCTCGGTGGATGTGTCTACCGACACCTCTGTTTTACTGGGGCAACCGGCTCCGGCTAAAAGGAGCAGCCCTCCGAGCGTAGACAGCGTTAGAAAATGTTTGAACATATGCTTTTAGTTAAAAGTGAAGCGGGACGGTGGCGTCCTTAATTTGATTATAGCACAGTTGATAAAAACGTCAAAAAGACCTATACTACGATACATTAAGTGTCATTGCGAGGAGACAATGGTCCCGCAGTGAGCGGGATCCTCGATCCTTCGGGATCGGGACAATCCCTTCGATTCCAAGAAACGCTTAAGCCAGGGGATCGCCGCGGTCGCCTGAGGCGACCGCGCGATGACACAATTTTTAACTTTATGAGAATTCTTGACGCGCTGAGAAATTTAAAAAAACGATTTTCTCGCTACGAACCCTTGGTTACGGTGGTGGTTTTTAAAGATCGCTTGCTTAAGAATGTGACATTGTTTAAAGCCGCCGCGCCGCACTTAAAAATCGCTCCGGTTTTAAAAAGCAATGCCTATGGCCACGGGCTTATACCAGTTGCCAAAATTTTTGATAAACAAAATGTGCCTTTTTTAGTGGTGGATTCTCCGTACGAAGCCACCCAATTGCGCCAGGCGGGAATACAATCAAAAATTTTGATTATTGGTTACACTACCGCGCATAATATCAAACATTTTAAATCGCGCAATGTTTCTTTTACCATCACCAGCCTGGATCAATTGCGCGCGGTCGCGAAAACAGTTCGCCGTTTAACTTGTCTGCATCTTAAAATTGATACCGGCATGCACCGGCAGGGAGTAGGGGAGGGGGACGTGCCCGCGGCCATAGAAATTTTTAAAAATAATAAACTTATTAAACTGGAAGGCGTGTGCTCGCACTTAGCTGACGCGATTGACCATGAAGATTTTACCAAAAAACAAATAGAGCGCTGGGACGCTGGAGTGGCGTTAATTCAAAAAGAACTGGGGGAAGTAGTTTACAAACACCTTTCGGCCACCAGCGGCTTTTTATTTGCACAGAATATTGACGCCAATGTGGCCCGTGTTGGAATTGGCCTGTATGGATTTGTTCCGGAAAATTTACAACAAAAAATTCCTGTTACACCAACTTTAGAAATGCGCGCTTGCATTACTTCGCTCCGGAAGCTGGCGGCAGGGGAGTGTGTGGGGTACGATTGTACGTATACGCTAGATTCACCCCAAACCATTGCCACTTTGCCCGTCGGGTATTTTGAGGGCATGGATCGCCGGCTCTCAAATATTGGGACTGTGCTGGTGGACGGCGCGGTTTGCCCCATTGTGGGCCGGGTAAGCATGAATATTGCCTCGGTTGATGTCAGTAACGTAAAAAATCCTCATTTAAACCAACTGGTAATGGTTATAAGCGCCAACGCGTCCGACACCAATTCTGTGGAAAATATCGCGCGCGATTGCAAAACTATTCCCTACGAAATTTTAGTGCATATCCCACCGCAATTGCGTCGTACAGTCGTTTAATAATTGTCATCCCGAGCGTAGCCGAGGGATCTCGCCAACGGTCACGAGATTTCTCCGCTCGTCCCGCAAAACGGGACTTCGGTCGAAATGACAAATCAGTGATGTATGCGTTATATTCGCTCCGAGCGATCTTTTCGCCAGTATCAACCTAAAAAATCTCATTGGTCACTCAAAGGGTTATTTTTTCGCTCACCAAGAAAAATCACTTCCCCGGCAATTCCAAACCACGCGTATCAAGCCCCGCGACCGAAGAAAATTAGCCCAAGCTTGGCTGTGCGGCAGTTCGCGCCTAAGGCCCTGCCAATTATTATGCTGCTTTGGCTAGCGTTTCTTATTTATTTGCCATACTTTAAAGTCACGCGCGTTTCGGTAACGGGCCTGTCTATTTTAGATCCAAACCAGCTTAAGCATGAGGTTGAAACGCAATTTTTTACAGGCACGCTGTGGCCGCGCAATAATTATTTTTTATTTACTGAATCTAAAATACTCGCATTTTTACAATCACATTATGCGTTTGACACGGTTGAAATTAAAAAAGTCTTTCCGCACGAACTGATTATTCAGGTAACAGAAAAAGTTCCAACACTAGTCTACGACAATGGAGCAGGGTATTATTTAGTTGATAAAAACGGCCTGGCGTTTCAGCGACTTAAGGGATTAAAGGAAAATGAATTTAGTTTAATTGACACTGCCTCGGCGAGCAGCGCTGTGGACTCTTCTTCAACTCAAAATGTTGCGGCTTTGAGTGCCGACAGCTTAGCGGTAAAGGCGCATGTGCCGGATTATGCCTCATTAATCCTACAGTATGGACGATATCCATTGGTATACGTTTCGGCCGCCAGCGTATCTACCAGCCTTGATGCCGCGCTTTCTCGTGTCGTTTTAAAGCCGGAAGTGGCGGCAGGTTTAAGCAGTTTCTTTTCTGCCATTCAGGCTAGTAAACTGGCCACGCCGCACTACATTGTTATGGACAACCCCTTGGCTGGCGCGACTCTTTACACCAATCAAAGCTGGCACATTTTATTTCAGCCGTTATTTGATGCCTCTGACCAGCTAGCCAAACTTAAAACGATTATCAAAGCCAATCACCCGAGCAGTTATGTTGATTTAAGATTCGGAACGCGAATTTACTGGAAATAAATTATGAAAATTATTTTTATCTCACACCCCATTTCCGGCGACGTGAAAAATAATATCGCCAAAATAATTTCCATTTGCGCGTCTCTTCATACCGCGGAAATTTTGCCGGTGGCTCCTTACCTACTTACATTGGAGTACCTGCGAGATGAAGTAGGGGAGGAGCGGGCACTTGGCATAGAATCAGGCCTGGAGTACCTTCGTCGTGGTCATGTGGACGAGCTCTGGCTCTTTGGCGACAAAATAACTGCGGGCATGCGCCAAGAAATTATGGCGGCGCGTGAGACCAGTATACTGGTGGTGCCAAAGACCGAGGGGACCGAGCGGGAGCTGGTAAATATAAAGTTTGACAGGTTTGTAAAGTAGTATTATAATTGAGTATAATAACTCTTACACTCATATTATATAATACAGTATGGCCCGAATATACAGAAAAAAATAACATGACTTATCCCCTGCCAAAATTAGATGAATTTTTGCTCCATCTTCAGGCGGATAATTTTTCTCCGGAGACTGTATACAATTACGAACGTGATTTAAAGACGTTTGAATTTTTTATTAATCAAGATATACAAAAACCCTTCAAAAACCTCACCAAGACCGATATTTTGCGTTTTAAGGCCTATCTAGGGTCAAACGATCGTAAAACGGCCAGCATTAAAACTCCCGATAAGCGCTTGGGCAGTTTTTCCATCAATCGCATCCTCTCATCACTCCGTTCCTACTTAAAATTTATGGAGGATATGGATTGGCATCCGCCGATCTCGGGCGCTGCCGTCAAACTGGTTAAAAACGAAAAAAAACACGCGCGCGTTCCAGAGTTTGAAGAAGTAATTAAACTCATTGAGGCGCCGATGAAATTTGAAGATGATGAAAAAGTACAGCTCCGTAACCGGGCCATGCTTGAGGTATTATTCGCGACCGGGATGCGCATATCGGAACTATTATCGCTAAAAGTTAATCAAATTGATAAAACTGGGCGGATTTATATTTTGGGCAAGGGAAAAAAACAACGCTTTGTCTATCTTACGCCGCGAGCCTTAAAACATATTGGTAATTACATGATGAAGCGAGCCAGCACGTCAGACATGCTCTTTGTCCCCTATCGCGGGCGCAATAATAATGAAAAAAACAAGAAAATTTCTACAAATTATTTACAATTTAAAATAAAAAAATATCGTGAACTACTCGATATTAATATTCCCATTAGCGCGCACACTTTACGCCACGGTTTTGCGACCTATTTAGCGGAAAACGGAGCTAATCCGGCAGCCATACAAATTCTTCTCGGTCATGAGTCGCTGGATACGACCACGCGATACGTGCACGCTTCAGATAAATTTGCCGAAAAAACACATCACGACTTTCATCCCCTGTTTGACAAATAATATGGCGTTGAGAGAGGTTGAAATTTATACCCATGTGACGAATAAAAAATTGCATGACGTGCATAAAAAATTTCATCGTGGAGGCAAATAAAGACTAGAGCACGCTTATTATTTTATATGAAGTTACCCGAGACTACACTCATAAAAAATATTGACGATCTTTTCTGTAGTTTTGCCGGACGCTCTCTGGCTTTACGCACGGTTACTCGCTACAGTATTTTTAAGGTCATGTACTACCGTTCAAACCTTCTTACCCACTCTAAACGAGTACTTTGGATTATCCAACAAATACTGCCATTGATTGAAACTACTTTTACTTCGTCCGTTGACACCACCAAATTACAACTTTTAGCTCTGGTACATGATGATCCAGAAATTATTACGGGAGATTTTCAGGCGGGCAATAAGGCTAAAATGTCTAATCAAGAATTGGCAAAAATTGTCGCTATTGAAAAACGAGCCATTGAGGAGCTTGCTGTTCGTTTCCCTTTTAGTTTACTGGGATACCCTTACAAAAATTTGCTTACTGAGTCAGCTGAAGTTAGCTCACAAGAATCTAAAATATTAAAATACGCCGATCGTTTTGATGCCTTCGGCGAAGCATTGCATGAAATATTCGCAGGTAATCGAACTTTTATTACGCCGGTTACTAATGAGTATGGCACTATTGACCTTCCAACTCAATTTTATCCGCGTTATTTCAATGAATTTAAAATTAAAAATCCCGAATTTCATGCTTTATTTTCCAAAAACCATCATCACCCATTCTTTAATCCAATTGAACCAGATAACTTAGAAACATTAGTTAGCTCCGGCCATCCTCACTCCCCCACTTCTATAATTCGCGCAACCTTTTATCAGCCTTATAATTTTTGGAAAGAAACGATCCTTCAAAGCGAGGACCATGAGGAAATTGAAAATTTATATACACAAAAAGAAGCTTAAAAAATCCCACCGGGTAGGATAAAATCAATGAATAGGGCGGAATGATCAGAAACTTCATCGGGCAAGACAGCAAAATTATTCACTTTTACTTCCGGAGAAACTAACATAAAATCAGCGAATTTTTCTTCTTTAGCATAGAAGGAAGTTCGAGTGGAGGTAATAT
>JAHFHV010000050.1 GCA_023246725.1 Candidatus Magasanikiibacteriota bacterium
CAATCTCACTTATCTCTTGCGTAATCGCGGCTTGGCGGGCTTTATTAAAGCTGTAATTTAATTCTTTAATCATGTCAGTCGCGGCGTCACTGGCGTTCCGCATTGCGAGCATTCTGGCGCTGTGTTCGGAAGCATCAGATTCCAAAATCGCCTGGTACATTTGCATCTCAACCAAACGTGGCAGAAGCACTTCTAATACTTCTTTGGGGGAGGGTTCAAATAAAAACTGTCCCTCATCTGGAGTTTCCTTTTCTTCATCTGCCAAATACCCCTCCCATTGTCCCTCCCCTAACAGGGGAGGGAGCCAACGCGACCGTGAGCGACGCTCGTCTGTTCGCGATTCCCCTCCCCCTTTTAGGGGGAGGGCGAGGGAAGGGGTATAACTCACCTCGTCTAGAGGTAACAATTGCTTAAGTTTTGGCACTTGGTTAATGGCCGACACAAAATCCATGTAGGCTACAACAATTTTGTCATACTTTCCGGCAATGTATTCGGCTACTGCCAATTGCGCCATGGGCAAAATTTCGTCAATCTTGGTCGTCAAATCCAGCTTATCAAATTCCGCCACCACCGTGTGCCCAAACCGCTGGTAAATTTTCTTACCCCGACGGCCAGTGAGGATGACATCAACAGTAACCCGAGACCCCTCACCCTGCCCTCCCCTTGAAAGGGGAGGATGCGATTCTTCCCCTCCTTTTAAGGAGGGGACGGGAGGAGTGGTCTCGCTCGCCTTAATAAAATTATGCACTTCTTGGAGCAAACGACTACTAAACCCGCCCGCCAGGCCGCGATTGCTGGTTATCAAAATCAAACCAATTTTTTTTACTTCGCGTTTACCCAAAAGCGCGTGGTGTGACACATCAGTCTTAGACGCAATCTCCTGAAGCATTTCCCAAGCTAACCCCGCGTAATTTCGTGTAG
Organism: Candidatus Magasanikiibacteriota bacterium; assembly: GCA_023246725.1. Taxonomy (GTDB): domain Bacteria; phylum Patescibacteriota; class Patescibacteriia; order Magasanikbacterales; family GWA2-37-8; genus SICD01. The sequence continues at coordinate 922 of JAHFHV010000050.1, forward strand.
CCAAAACATTCGCCACCGCTCGGCGCATTTTAACGGCACTAATCATCTCCATAGCCTTCGTAATCTTCTTGGTGTTGGAGATTGATTTGATTCTTCTTTTGATGACCTTAGTGTTTACTGGCATGTTTTTGGTATGTGATATTGATAATTAATTTTTCTTAGGACCTTTCCCTTCTTTTTCTTTGACTTTTTTTTCTACAAATTGATCTACTAGACCACCTTTGCCAAAAATTTTCTTATGTGTCCCGCCAAATATCATATCGAGTTCTTTCCGCTTTTCGACACTTCCAATTTTTTCTCTTGCTAATCCGTCCAGCTTTAATAACAACCTAAACATTCTTTTCCCCTCATTAGATGCTTGGAAATAATCCTCGAACCAAAAATCGTCTCCCTTAACTTTTTCTATCTCAAGTTGTAATTGGTGTAAGTGTTCAGCGAGTTCAAAAATTGATTCCTGACTAGCTTCATCCGCAACCCCTCTAAATATTCTTTCGAGTTCACTTAAAAGTACTAAGGCTTCAGGAGGGATGGGCTGCGATTTATCAACAATTTTAACCATATTATTTTTTCTTAAACTCATTTATTGAGTCTTTCAACTCCCCCTCAATTTTCTCATCCCACTCGCCTTTACTCATTTTTTCAATAAGCGCTGGTTTGGTTTTATCTAAAAAGGCGTGGAATTTGTCTTCCCATTCTTTCATTTTGACTACTTCCACTTCATTCGTAAATCCATTAGACACAGCATAAATAATCGCTACCTGGTGAGCGACTGGCATGGGGGCGAATTGTGGCTGCTTTAAAATTTCTACCATGCGCTGACCCAGTTCAATTTGCTTTTTTGTTTCCGGATCTAAATCACTGCTAAATTGTGAAAACGCTTCCAATTCTCGGAACTGCGCTAAACTGAGTTTTAATTTACCCGCCACTTTTTTCATTGGTTTAATTTGCGCGCTAGAACCAACGCGTGATACCGAAATACCCACATTCACCGCCGGGCGAATGCCGCGGTAGAACAAATCTGTTTCCAAAAATATCTGGCCATCGGTAATGGAAATAACGTTCGTGGGGATGTACGCGGTCACATCGCCCGCTTGCGTTTCGATAATAGGCAATGCCGTGATGGATCCGCCGCCCGATTCTTTATTGCGGCGGCAGGCGCGTTCCAATAAACGAGAGTGGATATAAAACACATCACCCGGGTAGGCTTCGCGGCCTGGCGGGCGGCGGAGGAGGAGCGAAATTTCACGGTACGCCCAGGCTTGCTTGGACAAATCATCATACACACACAGCACATCTTTACCTTGATCCATAAAATATTCCGCAATGGCCACGCCAGCGTATGGAGCAATGTACAAAAGTGCCGCCGGATCCGAGGCTCCGGCCGAAACTACCACCGTATAATCCATGGCGCCGGCTTCTTTAAGTTTGGCCACAATACGGGCTACTTTAGATTCCTTTTGGCCAATGGCTACGTACACACAAATCATGTCCTGGCCTTTTTGGTTAATAATGGTATCAATCGCCACTGCGGTTTTACCAGTCTGGCGATCACCAATAATAAGCTCACGCTGGCCGCGGCCTACTGGAATCATGGCATCAATGGCTTTAATACCGGTTTGTACTGGTTGAGACACCGGTTCGCGTGTCATTACGCCCGGCGCAATTTTTTCAATAGGATTAAACTTTTTGGAGTGAAAGGCAGTACCGCCATCAATTGGCTCCCCCAGCGGGTTCACCACTCGGCCAATTAATTCTTCTCCGACCGGAACGGACAAAATACGGCCGGTGCGTTTTACCGTATCACCCTGCTTAATATGTTTATAATCGCCCAAAATAACCGCACCAACTGTTTCTTCTTCCAGGTTCAATGCGACGCCGAAAGTTTCATTTGGAAACTCAAGCATCTCACTGGCCTGACATTTAGACAATCCGCTTAAGCGCGCGATGCCGTCACCGACTTCAATAACGGTGCCGACTTCCTCCACGCTCACCTGCTTTTCAAAGCTGGCAATATTTTTTCTAAGTTCTTCGACAATAGTATTTATGGACATATTTCTAGAATTTAATTTTGGTTTCAATTGTCATTCTGAGTGAAACGAAGAATCTAGGTGGCCAAACGGATGAACGAACTAGATCCTTCGCTCCGACTCAGGATGACAACGAAACGCGAAAGCATTAAAATTAATGTAATTGATGTTTCAAACGAACTAATTGCATTTTTAAACTCGCGTCAAAAATTTTATCCTGCGTTTTTACCACAAATCCGCCAATCAAGCTCTCATCCACCGCCTGGGTTACTTCCACTTTCTCTCCAAATGATTTTTTAATCGCGTTAATCGCCTTTGTGTCTAATTCGTGCGCGCTGGAAATACTAATATCTTGAATTCCTTCTTGCTTTTTGGCATAAGCCACGAATTCCGCAATAATTTTTTCCGCTTGTTTTAATTTTTGTTCGCGGGCAAGCAAACTGACAAAATTATGAATCACTTCGTGCAATTCTTTACCTTTGAGGCCTTGTGTAGCCGTGAACAAGGCGCTGGCGTAATCTTTTGATGTTTGTTTTTTCATATGACTTCAACAAATTCGCACGGATTGTGAGACAGATTTTACAGATACATTCACGGCGACATCAACGACGATCTGTTTGCATCTGTCTTACAATCTGTCTAATCTGTTTATAGCTTTCTAATCATTTCCTCAATCATCCCTTTATCTTTTTTCGCATCAATTTTTTCACTCAAAATTTTCTCCAACGCCATTACAATTAAATTGGATGTTTCTGCCTTCAGACTAGCCATCATTTCGGTCTTTTCAATGTTAATGTTGCGCTTGGCTTGATCAACGAGCAGCTCAATTTCTTCTTTCGATTTTATTTTCATGGTCGCTACGGCCGCTTCCGCGTCGCCAGTGGCTTTTTCCACAATTTTGTTATATTCCACTTTAGCTTGATCAATTTTTTCTTGATATTTCTGTTCACTGCGCTGCAAAGTATCCTGAATTTTTTTGGAGTTTTCAATACTATCATCAATCATTTTTTGGCGTTCCGTCATCTTCTTGGTCAGTGGCTTTAAAATCAAAAACCAAATAATCGACGCCACGATGGCGAAGTTAATAAGTTGAAAAACAAACAAAGTACCGTTAATACCAAGCGATGCGGCCACACCGCCGCCTTCGGCTGGCGCTTCGGTAGTGATTTGTAATTCCTCTGCGTTGGCGATGTCAATAAATTGCATAGGGTTCAAATTGTCATCCCTTCGGCAGGCTCAGGGCAGGCTCTGAGCAGAGCGAAGGATCTTCCTCTGAGCATCACCACAGTGACAAACTAAGAGTTAGGAAGATTCTTCGGCGACGCCTCAGAATGACAGTTAAATAATTCCACTCCGTCGGGCTTATAATGAACCCGACGAATCGAATTACTTGAGTGTAAATACAACTACCAGGGCATAAATGGCAATGGCTTCAGCGAACGCGGCGCCCAGGAGCATGGGCACGAACAATTTGCCCGCTGATTCCGGGTTACGGCCAATTGATTCCATGGCCTTACTCACGATTTTGCCAATCGCGAGGGCTGGGAAAATACCACCAATTGCCATGGTAAAACCCTTAGCCATGGCTAGCATAGACTCGTGGTCTAACATACGAACGACCTTTCTTGATAACAATTCCGTCGAGCCCATGTTGGCATGGTTGATTTGCTCGGGATTGGTATCAATTAATTAATAACACGATTCACGATACACGTATAACGATACAATTCGACGGTGTATCGTATTATGTGTATCGTGTATTTTGTCATTAGTGTTCCGCTCCATGTGGTTCGGCGCTGGCTACCGTCATGTATACAATCGTCAGCATAGCAAATACTCCCGCCTGAATCACTCCAACGAGCAGTTCCATAAGCATAAAGGGTGTAGGCACAATGGCGGCGACCAGACTTAACATCACCGTCATCAAAACCTCACCGGCAAAAATATTGCCAAATAACCGAAGAGAGAGCGATACCACCTTAGCCGCTTCACTTACAATTTCAATCAGCCCTACCGCAAACTCAATAATCGCTGTAAAAATTCCAATTGGGCCTTTTTTAAAACTTTTAACTAAACTTCCGAATTGCACAAATTTGTTAAGATGGGTAAACACGCCTACCGTAACAAAACCAAACACATGCGACGCTACCACGGCCACCAACGCCATCGCGATGGTTAAATTTAAGTCGGTATTAGCGGGCCGAAGCAGTGGCTCATGCCCTACCAAAATGCTGCCCGTCCCAGGTAAAAGTCCCAACCAATTAGACAATAATATAAAAAAGAAAACTGAACCAACGATAGGCAAAAATTGCAAAGTTTTTTTGCGTTCGCCAGTCACCTGGTCAAAATATCCCAGGAGTAAATCCAAAAAATATTCGCACCAATTTTGGAGTTTTCCCGGTTTAAGGCCAATTCGTTTGCGCAAGAGCAGCCCAAAAATTAAAAAAATAACCATCGCAACCCAAGTATTGACGATGGTATTAGTGACAGGAAGATGCCCAATATGAAAAATCGTTTCGGCTCCCAGTGGTGGTAATACAAGTTGACTCATAAATTTGAAACACGATTCACGATACACGTATAACGATACAACTCGATTGTGTATCGTGCTATGTGTATCGTGAATTTTATTACTTCTGGTTCATTCGTTGGTATTCCTGTCCGTATCTCTTAGCTTTTCTGTAAATGCTGACTCCCGACAAAACCGCGGCCAGCGCAAACCCTAATATCGTAAATAGCGGGCTTTTATGATATTTTCCGTCCACATATTGCCCCAAGAGAACAAATAACACTACCGGTACGGCAATGGTGGCGCCAAAATCCCCTACAATGCGCAAAGCAAACATATAATAAGCGCGGTCAGTGGTTTTTTGTAATTTTTCGTCCATATAAAGAACGCGATTAGTATACTAAAATTGGCCAAAAACGTCAAGAGGATTTAAAAATAAAAATGTGAATAAATCACTTAATTATTTTGTTTTGTTAACTAATTTTTTTAGATTTTTGTACGTCTACTGTCTCACATGTTTTTCTTGCTAACTCAAATATCTCAAGTGATGG
>JAHFHV010000016.1 GCA_023246725.1 Candidatus Magasanikiibacteriota bacterium
TTATCCCTATAATCTGGTTGATATCGGTCGTGCCGCTCTTTAGTGGGTTGCATAACGGCACGCATTGCTTGGTATTGTCATCTGGACACGGAATGCTCGGCGCCTCTTCGGAACAGGCTTTCTGATTTATTTCGGCCGGTGTTTCCGCCGATACTCGCCCTACGCCCACGCTCAAAAAACCCATGAGCATAAGGGGGATGATTAAAAAAAGAGTGAGGCGAGGCATAAACAGTGTCAGCTTAATAATAACACATCACTAAACAAAAATTGCACAATAATATAACTGGCCAGCATTACCACCACGCCCATGGTTACCCAAATAATAATATTTCTGGCCAGGGTAATGCGCTCCGGGCTGCCGGCCGCGGTCATCCATAAAAAACCGGCATAAATATATAAAATAAGGGCCAGGGAGCCAATAAATGACAAGAGTACCCGTATTCCCTGGCCAATTAAGCTGGCCGGGCCGCTAAAATTATCCAGCTGATTAAGATCCTTAGCATCGCCTAAAATATCTGCCAGGCTAATGCCCGGACCCTGGTCCTCCTCTGAGGTTAAGGCCACCGCCAAGCTATCGCAACTGCCGCCAGCGGGCACCGGAAATTGTTTAGTGCCCGGCGGGTCATTGGGACACTGACCGCCATAAGCAAAACCGGTCACTTCACTGCACCCGGCAAACTTTTTAGTTTTTGCCTGGCCTGGTTCGGCCGGCACACAGCAACAGCGTTTGCCACCAGCATAGGCTGGCTTACTGCAATCCCAGGGCGCATTTTTAGAGGGTAATGGGCAAACTTGGCTTTTCGCCATTTCTTTCTGAAGCTGTTTTATTTTAATTGAGTTGTCTCCCCCAAACGTATCATATAAATCTGCTATTTTATATAAAACAAATCTCAAATCGCTTATCCACTTTGCGTCTTTTTGGACTCCCCGTCGTTCAAGAACATCAAAAATTCCGTCTTTATGATCTAAAGTTCCTGGTGGGCCATATACTTTCCCATCAAACCCAACTACCATATTAGAGTTGGGCTGTGTGGAGGACAAACAAGTACAGGCGTCAGGCCTCCAATTAGTTACGCCATCTGATTTTTTCTCATACTCAACTCCGCACTTATACTTTACCTTATAGGTTTCAACCTCATCCGAATTAACAACTAATCCGCATGTGAGCGAAGAATCATCAAAATTATTATACAACCTAATAACGTCCCCCCAGCCAAAATTAAAGAGCACCTTTCCTTCGCGTGCACGTTCAATGTGTCCCGTGTCTGAAAAATTGTCAGCGTTCCTGTCAAACGGATGCTCGCAGAATAACAAATTATAGATGGCAGGTGGTTTGCTCTTATCATTATCTTTATTTAGCACGCTGATCGTACACGCGCAAAAGCGTTTGCCGCCTCGGTCCTCATGGTTGGCGCAGTTTTGCTGACCCTTATTTTCTAATTCCTGCAGGGTAAAATTTAAATTATTCAAAACTTTTTGGTCTGGTTCCGCGGCCCGCCCGGCCGGCGCCATGGCAAAACAAGCCGCCAGGGCCGCGAGAGTGATAATAATGGTGCGGAATTTAGACATACAGTGAAAGGTGAAAGTAAAAAGGTCAAAGGTCAAAGGTCAAAGTCGCCTTTAACCTTTCACCTTGATAACTTTTGCAACAGTACAAAGCAGCTTGACAACTTTCCTATTTATGATATCATACTATTGGAATTGATACAGCTCCAAACTGTGGTGTTTATCACCGCTTTTCCCTTAAACAAGGAATAGGAGCTGTGTTTTTATTTTGGCCACATTTGCACATATATTTCGCGGGACTGCACGATGCGGCGAAAGCGATGGACATCTTTTGTGTCAGCGGCTAAACTGCGGAACACTGCCCCGCACACCATATCGGCACACTGTAAAAGATCATTTCGATGCGAATCTTGCATCTTCACTTTTCGGATGCGAATATGCTCCTGGCCGTTAATTTTTTTCTTTAAATAGCTGGCTAACTGGTACTTAAAAAGCTCCCGGCCGGACTTATCAATTACTACAATCGCGTCCGCAAGTTTTTCCTTGGCATTTTCAAACAACAGTCCGCACGCGTATTTATAAAATGATTCTTTATTCCTAAAACCTTCCCCGAATAATTGCGCCTTTTTAATGATGATGCCGTAGTAGAAAAAATCGTATGGTACGATTGCTTTAAAAAATGCTTCCCGCACCCGATCTGAATTTTTGTGAAAATGAAATTCAAATTTTTCGTCCAGCCCTAATTCTCTGCGCAGCAAACGGATTCTATCTTCGCAAGCAATGGCTTCGTTGTGGTCGCTAAATGCCACCATTACTACCACAAAATGTCTGGTCGCGCCAGCCGCTATTTCAAGTCCGGTATCACCTGACTCATCAATAAACACCAGCATAGTTATTTTTTCAATCCACACGCAATAATTTCTGCTTTCCCATATAACTTTTTCCCCTTCACTGCAATCTAAACTGATCTTGTACGCCCACCGACGCACCCAAAAATTTAATTAACATATACCCGGCAAACATTACAAACAGGCCAATAATGGCCGCCAGCATGGCATCGGCGCCTTTTTTAACTTTCTCCGGGTTGCCCTGGGACAAGATTAATATAAACCCGCCGTAAATAAAATAGGCCAAAGCAAACGAGCCAATGATGGCAAAACTGCTCTTGCCCCAGTTGATAAATAAATAAATAAACACTCCAATGTCGCGGCAGTTGGAAGTGAGCGTATCCTGCTTTAAGCACGGGGGCACGGCATTGGTGTCGCTTTTAACTCCGCCGCCGAGTTCCGCCATGGCTTGTAACCGGGCCGCGCGCTGCTGTTCCCATTGTTGTGACCGAGCCGCGCACAGGGACGGCGTTGCATAAAGCTCGTCGCAACTGTCGTATTTATTGCCCGATGGCTTAACAATGACACTAACGTCGCACCATTTTTGGGGGGCGGACTGATCCACCGTTGTCTGCGCGCGGCAACCGCTGCGTAAAACAGTGTCCTCGGCATTCTGGTAGTTTCGGATAGTAATTTGCTTAATATCATCGCTACAAAAACACTGGGGCTCTTCGACCGCCTGAGCAGGAAAAGCAAAAGCGATTATCCCAAACACGATAATTGTTAGGAGAATGTGTTTATGGAACATAGGCGTTAAAGCGTCTGATTTATCCGCTCCGCCGCGCGGTTTAAAATATCCTGCCGCCAGGCGGTGGCGTAGTTGGGGTCCGGCGGGGTTTGCAGCCAATCCGACAGCATGTCATTAAGCGCCCTTTGGGCGGCTTCATAATTATTGCCATGATACCAATTATCGGCCACCAGTAGTTGCGATACAAACGGCTTTAAATCTTCTTTTTCCTGCTGGTCGCTAATAAACTTGCGAATAGCCGTGGGTCGGCCGGTTTGGTCTAAATATTCTTTGGTGGCGGGGGAATGGGTAAGGAAATTGATAAGCCCCCAGGCCGCGTCTTGATGCTTAGATTTAGTCAAAACGCTTTGAATATGGTAGTTAGCCACGTTCACGGGGTGATCCGGGCTTAACTGCAAAAGCGGCATGATACGGAAATTGAGCTGGGGCGCCCGGGCGCGAATCGCGGCGTTATTAAAACTATACCCAAAGAAAAAACCCGCTTTGCCGGCCACAAAATTATCCAGAGCGGCGCCCAGTGAATCGCTCCAGGCATACGTGTCGCGCGTCGGGTTGGCAAAATCGGTATAAAAATTTAATACGCCCATGGCCGCCGTGGTTTCGCGATTATTCTGCGGCGCCGCGTTAAATACTACTTTGCCGCCTTGGTCTACCATGTCTACCCCGCTTTGTTTAAATAAAATAGCCAGCAGGTCGTCGCTCCCCGGCACGGTTCGCCCGCTTCCCAAGGCCGCGCCCGATTGTATAATCGCGCCCGTAGATTTATCATACTTGGTAATTTTTTTTACGTCGGCCTGAAATTCATCCCACGTCTTAGGCGGTTCCGCGATGTTAGCGCGATCTAACAAATCTTTGTTATAAAAAATCGCCATCGTATCCAAAGATAATGGCAGTCCATAAATTTGTCCGCCGCGCACCACGTCTTTTTTTATGGTCTGCACATATTCGTTATCGAGCGAGGTCAAATTGGGCAGAGCCTGGGTTTGCGGCACCACGGTAGTGGTTTGCCCCAGGGTGCCGCTTTCTACCCGCACAATGGTATCGGGCACGCTGGCCGGCATGGGCCCGAGCTTGCTCAAATAAGTACCCAGTGAGCGAGTGCTCACGGAAATAATATCCGGGCCCCGGTCTTCGGCTAACGCTTCCAGCAGGCGCGGATAAATTTCATCGGCCCTGAGCTGGCGGAGTTTAACTTTTAAATACGGCCGCGCCACCTGGTATTCGTTAATGAGTTTTTGCAGTGCGTCCACGTCATCATACACCGTCCAATATTCCAGGTTCACGGGCTTGGTGGCCTGTTTTTGGGACTGGGAAAGTCCTTGGCAGCCAAAACCAACGACTGATAGCAAACAACTAAAAGCTATAAAAAAATACGAGGCTTTTTTGAATCTTTTCATAAAACCGACGTTTAAATCCCAATTTCAAATGCCAAATGTCAAATCAATTTCAAAATCCAAAATTGTGTTGTCATCTTGAGCCCCGCATTTGCGGGGCGAAAGATCTCTGTCCGTTTTCGTGTTGATCAATTGGACAGAGATTCTTCCCTCCAGAGGCGGGCAGGCGCTACGCTCAGAATGACAGCGATATTTTGACATTTAGGGTTTGGTTTGAAATTTGACATTTGGGTTTTGGATTTCACCTATTATACCACACTTTTTAAATACTTTTTCACTTCCGATCCAAGTTTTGGGTCGCGCAAGGCAAAGTCAATGTTGGCCCGCAAATAACCTAATTTTGAGCCCGTATCATAATACGTGCCTTCAATAAGACGAGCGTACAGCGGACGTTTTTTAAGCAGTTTAAAGACCGCGTCCACGAGCCACAATTCTCCGCCTTTGCCCACTTTGGTCTTCTCCAGCGCCTCAAAAATATCCGGGGTAAATACATACCCGCCCAAGGTGGCAATATGCGACGGCGCTTTTTTGGGACCGGGCTTTTCCACCATATTTTTTACCTGCACCACGTTTTTTTCTACTTCCACGCCATCAATAATGCCATACTTAGTGGTCCCTTCATCGTCCACCTTGTAACCAGTGCACACCGGGTCGCCATATTTTTCAAAAACTTCAATCAGTTGTTTAAGCTGTGGTTTTTTTGGGGTATAAAAAAATTCATCGCCCCACATTACGGCAAACGGCTCGTTGCCGACAACATCTTTGGCGCAGAGGACTGGCGTGCCATTGCCATACGGCCCTTTTTGGCGGATGAAAATAAAGTTAGCGAGGTCGGCAATTTTTTCAATCTGCTCCGCCAATTCATGTTTGCCTTGTTTTTTAAGCTGACTTACCAAATCACTATTGGGACTAAAATGATCCTCCACCGCGCGCTTGCCCGGCCCCGTAACCATGATAATATCGGTAATGCCGCTTCTCACCGCGTCTTCTACCACATACTGAATAATCGGTTTATCAATCACCGGCATCATTTCTTTGGGGCTGGCTTTGGTGGCCGGCAAAAACCGCGTGCCGAGGCCCGCGACCGGAATAACGAGTTTGCGAATGGAAGACATAGAAAATTTTAATTTACCCTGTTGTGTTGTCATCCTGAACCCCGCATTTGCGGGGTGAAGGATCTCTGTCTCAACTTAACACTTTCATTGTTCAATTGTTACATTGCTCTATTGATAGTGAAGCTATGTGAACTAGTCTACCAAACTTCTCTGTCTTTCACAATAGGGAATTTACACACGACGGTTGACAAAACTAGTAAAAAAAATTAAAATGAAAGCCTATGCATAAAATCAAACGTGCGTCACAAGATCGCGAAGGAGTGTACCGCCATACCTTTGTTAAAATAATACAGATAGCCAAACGAGAAAAAGCTGGTCAGCGATTTATGCATGCTAAACAATTTCTTGCTGATTTACGTACCGTATAATAATACAGATGCCGCGATGGTGAAATTGGTAGACACAAGGGACTTAAAATCCCTCGGGGCAACCCATGCCGGTTCGATTCCGGCTCGCGGCACCACACCGTATTCTTCTCTAAAATGAATGCGCTATTGACAGATAGCGTGTTTCGTGATAATATTTTTTATTGTTTCAACAGCCAATTTTGCTATTTAATAGCAGGCTTAGCTGTCGAAGCAGGTATTGGGGAAATTACTGCTTACGATTTCTTTACTCAGTCCAAGCGGATCCCAACCGCTTGGGCGCTACCCGCACAAAGGAGTTGGCCATGAAAACCAAGTACCGTTTCGCCACGTGGACCTTGCGCATCACGATCATCGTCGCGTTCGCCGAGGTCATCGCCGGGCTGTACGCCACGCTCGTCAAGCCGCGTGAATACTACGACACGCACCTCGTCTTCAGCCCCGACACGGATCGCTGGGTGTTCGGCGGCCTCGCCCTCACCGTGATCGGCCTCCTCGCCGCAATGTGGGCGGGCAAGAACCTCGTGGAGCTGAAGCGCTTCGCCGCGATCGCCGTGATGTTCTTCGCCTCGCTCCTCGTCGGCTGCGCCGTCCGGCCCCGCGTCGTCGCCGTGCCCACCAGCGAGGCGCTGATCCGAGAGATCCTCGCGAAGCTACTGCCGGGCGGCGAGATCGTGGAGTACCCGGACGCCATCGCGATCTACCGCGTCAACGTCACCGGCCACCTGACCGACGGCCGGCCGGTGCTGTTCGATCTGGACCAGTCCACCAACCGGGACGGGAAGATCGTTCATTTCCGGCAGAAGAGTCGAAGCAGTGACCCGACCACTCGCGAAGTGTTCGCGGAAGTCAATCGGGAAGCGGTGTTCATCCTGCGGTCCACGCCGGTTTCGATGAAATCGAGCGCCCTCTCCTGGAGCCTGATCATGGAGCGTCACGGGACGAAGGCGCTGCGACCCACCTGGAAGTACCTGGATGAGCTGGCCCAGATGATGGTCGACATCGGCCGCAAGGACAGTGCCCTGCTCGCCAGCCGCTACTGCGCTCCGAAAACGAAACTGGTCATCGAACGCGAAGTCTCGGAAGCAGCCGCCAGCAAGCTCGCTCCGGATCTCGCCCGTGGCGGCTACGTGTCCCTCAAGGAGGTTCTGGAGTTCAGCGAAGTGGTACTGCGCTTCTCGCGCTACCGGGGCGGCTGCCCGTTCCCCGGAGAAGACGAAGACAAGCTCAAGGCCGATATGGAGGCATTCGCCGCCCGGCTCGGCATCTAGCAGTGCCCCTCACGGGTCCAAGCCCCGCCCCTCGATTTCACTCGGGACGGGGGAGTAGAGACGAGAGGTCAGCCCGGATCCCTCGCACTCGCTCTGTGTTTACAAATTTTTGCAACCACAGAACGCGAGGGATCTGAGTAGAATATATAATCCCGTCCCGCAGTTGCGGGACGGGATTTAATTTGCCTTTTTGTATTGACAAATCTGCCTTTAAACACTATACTAACTTCGTTAGCGAATAATAAATATGACGCACGTTAAAGAATTAGTGCGGTACTGGGTAAAAACTGCCGCGCACGATTTTGGTACCATGCAAAGTCTGTTTCGATCCAAGCGCTACTCGGACTGTTTGTTTTTTGGTCACATAACTTTAGAAAAAATTTTAAAAGCTTTGGTAGTCCGGGAAATAAAAGAACAGGTGCAATTTACCCACGACTTGCTGGTGCTGTATAAAAAAATAAAAAATGTAGAACTCACCGAAGCGGAAATTGATTTGCTCGATGAAGTGAACAGTTTTAATATACGGGCTCGCTATCCGGATTATAAACTCCGATTTTACAAACAATGCACCGCCGCCTACACCCTGCCGTACTATAAAAAAATCGGCCGACTGTACAAAAAATTATGTCAAAAAATCAAATAAAAAACATTGTAAAAAAATACGCCCGCGAACTACAGCGACGGGATTTTCCATTTAGCCAGATATTTTTGTACGGGTCATACGCTACTGGCAAAGCAAAAACCGGAAGCGACATTGACGTATGCGTGGTATCGCCAGTCTTTAGCGGGAAAAAATGGAATGAATATGAAAAAGAATTATGGCGCTGGCGGCGCATAGTTGACGCGCGCATTGAGCCAATTGGGCTTGCTCCGGCGGATTTAAAAAGCTGGTCGCCGCTTGCCCATGAAATTAGAAAATACGGGGTAAAAATTGTATAAATATTTTTTCCTCCACAGCTTACCCGTTCCACAATAAAGGATGCCTAACCGATAAAACGCGAGCGATCTGAAAATAAAACCCTGCACCGTTCTGGTGCAGGGTTTTTAATTTGACAATCTCAATTCTACTATTGCCCGCTGTTAAAAATCTTTAGTCCGGCCACGCGCTGAACGCTGGCTTCAATGCGGTCATCTAGCTTGGCCACATAGCGCTGGAGCTGGCGCTGATCAAGCATAAGCTTGTTGAAATCCGGCAGGCTAAAATTAAATTGTCCGCCTCCCGATCCGCCCGCGTCAAATAATTTGGGCGCCGCCGAACTCTGAAGTGCGTCATCTAAATTTTGTTTCAGCTCAAATAATTGCTGTAATTTATCGGGCAGTTCGTCCGCGGTTTCATTGGTGAGCTGCATGCCTTTAAGCTCGGCCACTAAACCCTTGAGCTGTTCCAAAGTTTCGCGCTCATCCGCTCCATCGCCATTTTTTTCTAAGCGCTTAACCTTTTGCTCGTAGCGGGCTAGCTGGCCGCCCACGCTTTTAACCGCCTTCTGGAGCTGAAAAACCGCTTCCAGACCGTTCAATTGCTGTTGAATATCCTGAAAATTCTGCGGCATATCCTGCAGGGTGGAAAACGGATCGTCATCGGTGGCGAGTCCGGCCACCGCGGCCTTAAGCGTGGCCACTGCTTCCGTTATTTTCCCCATCACGCCGCTAACGTCCAGCTTGGCGCGATCCGCTTTGGCTTGAATCGCTTTAACCCGCTTGTCCAGCTGGCTAATTTGGCCATTCACCTGCTTAATGATTTTAGGGAGCTGGGCCGCCTGTTCCAATTTTGGCCCGCATTCCTGCAAGGTCTCCCCGGCTTCCTGCAAGCCGGACATATCAATGTCTTCAGCCGCGCTCGCCGCGTCCGCGTTCATAATCGCATCCACCGTGGTCTGCGCCTGGCTCACGGCCTCTTTGCAGTCGGCCGGCACTGGCGCTCCTTGGCTGGCCAACTTATCCATTTTGGATTTAAACATGGCTAACATTTTGCTAAACTGCTTCATACCCTGTTGCATGCGCTTCAAACTTCCCGTTTGCATCTTCTTTTGCTGATCCTGCTGATGCTGTTCCGTCTTAATTTGCATCTCCTCGGATGACGGACCCATTTTGCGGTCCATCATTCCAGACGGCGTACCATTCATCATGTCGCCATTCATCATCCTATTCCCCATCATTGGTCCGGCTTGCCCTGGCATCATACCGGGCTGACTCCCTGGAGGAGGTGGCATCATCCCGCCATTCATGATTCCATTGCCCATCATCCCTTTATCCATGCCTGGCATCATCCCCGGCATACCGCCCGGTGGCGGCATCATATTGCCACCCATCATCGGACCGCCCTGTCCAGGCATCATTCCGGGTTGACTGCCTGGCGGAGGTGGCATCATCTGCGGCGCTGGCTGAATTTGCGGCATTGGTTGCGCTGGTGAAGACGAGGGAGGAGGTGGAGGTGGGGGCGGTGGAGGAGAACCGCCGCCTTCTTCGGCCATAACAGCCACCGGCATTACCAGCATTGCCATGGCAACAAACAGCGTCGCCAGGCGTTGAAAAAATTGTCGCATAGGTTTAAACAATTAAAAATTAACTGTCTATTATTATAGCACAACCCGCCCTTTAAGTTATACACAGCGTCTCGAAAAATCTTTTATGACACCCTGTTGTCTGTCGACAAATCTAACTGCTTGAGTATTGCCGCTACTCGCCGCTCGGCTTCGCGCTTAATTCCGTCGGCCGGTAAATCCGGCGCTTCTGCTTGCACTGCTTTGCGCTCTTCGGCGACGAGCGCCACCCGCAAATCCTTAATCTCTCCAAACAAACCAGCTAATTTTTTCTGGAGTCCGGCTAAGGTTTTTTGGTCGCGCTGTACCGACGGAATATCGTTGTTCTGCGCGATTTGAAGCTGAGCGCGAATCGCGGCAACGGCCTTTACCACCTGTTGCATATTCGCCACGATATTCTGGATTTGATTTTTAGTGGACTTAATCTCTTTAGACGTTGCTTCCAGTCGCTCTTTAGCCGCCATTTTTTTCTCGGCCTCTTCCACCTGTTTTTCTTTCGCTTCCGTGTTCAACTCACGGCCTTCGGCATAATTACGACGATGCTCTTTCTCCTGTTGTTCAAATGAGTTCATATGTTCTTTGTTTGATCCGGATTTCCAGATAATCCAGAAGCTCCGGAACTGAAAAAGTAACTGTCATTCTGACCCCGCAGTGCGGGGGAATAATCTCTGTCTCAAATCGCCACATAATCGTTTGTTTCCGGACAGAGATCTTTCGCCCCGCAAATGCGGGGCTCAAGATGACAATTGTTAGCGCGTTGTTCTACAGCCTCAATGTATGCTATACTATCCGCGCTACTTTTAGCTTATGCTCAAATTCACTTCCTCCCGCCTCATCGGCTTAGCCATCATGGCCGGCGCAGGTTTATTGTACTATATTTCGCAACGGAAAAAAAGTGCTGGCGACGAAGCGCCCCCAACCAAAGCTCCGGGTGACGCGCGCACGCCATTTTAAATTCCTACACCACTGACTTTACCGCCCTCGCCACGAGCGGCCATATTGACCCGGTGATTGGCCGGGCCGATGAAGTCCGCCGCCTGGTGCAAGTGCTCTCACGCCAGAAAAAAAACAATGCCATGCTGATTGGTGCTCCGGGTGTTGGAAAAACTGCTATCGTGGAGGGATTGGCGGAGCGGATTATTTCTAAAGAAGTCCCTGAGTCACTCCAAAATAAACGCGTCTTGGCGCTCGACGTCGCCACCCTCATGGCCGGGACCAAATATCGCGGCGAATTTGAACAGCGCGCTAAAAAAGTTGTCCAGGAAATTGCCGCCTCCAACCGCTCAATTATTCTATTTATCGATGAGGCGCATGCGATCGTTCAATCCCAAGGCTCGGAAGGCTCAATTAATCTTTCCGATATTCTAAAACCAGCTCTCGCCCGTGGCGACCTACAAATGATCGGCGCTACCACCCCCGAAGAATACACCAAATACATTAAAACCGATTTAAGTTTAGAACGCCGCTTCCAACCAGTGGAGGTACACGAACCAACTGACGCCGAAACGCTCCAAATGCTCCAAGGCGCCAAAGACAAATACCGAGAATACCACAAAGTAGAGTTTACCGACGCCGCGCTCGACACGGCTGTGCGCCTTTCCAAACAACTCATTGCCGACCGCAAACTCCCGGACAAAGCCTTTGATGCGCTTGATGAGGCCGCCGCCATGGTAAAAGTTTCGCATTTACACCCGGCGGTAAATACGGTACTGTATCAAACAGCCGTGACGGCTCACCCCGAAGTCGCGGCCCTTTGGAAAAAAATTCAGGAAGCCGACAAGCAACAGCTAGCCGCGGAACGCGAAGCATTGGAAAAAGAATTAGAAGACAAGGGTGTGGTGACGGTTGATTCGGCTGACGTGGCCAAAGTCGTGCGTGAATGGGCGCAGTAATTTAGTTTACTGGTTTATTAGTTTATTGGGACGATGTAACCAATGAACTTTTAAACTATTAAACTAATCTCCGCCCTAGGCGGATCAGCCTTTGGCTGAAACTAATTACCAACATATGTCATATCCTCCCGTCACGCAAACCAAAACGTTTACCGTGACCAATACCAAGCTAATGGTCGCGACCGCGGCTCTGGCCTTTGCCAGCGGCCTGTCATTTATGTTGGCGCCGCAAATGGATTTTGATTTTTCAAACTCTTCGGCCACGGACAGCTCTCAAAATACTACCGAGGTGGCTTACGCCCCGACCGGCGCCGAATACCAAGAAGCCAGCGGCGAGGCGGGGGAACAAAACGCGAGCGGAGAACCAGGCTCCCCAGATCCTGGTGCGTCTATCTCTCCTGACCAAGCTCCGCAAATTCAACCCGTACAATTTGATTTGCTCTGCAGTGACACCGATGGCGGCAACGCTCCCAACACATTCGGCATAGTAAGCCTAAAAACCAAAAACGGCATTGAACTGGCGACCGAGAAGGACGTATGCATCGATCCGAAAACAGTAAAAGAATATTTTTGTGACAGCGCGCCTGGCGCCGACCCCCAAAGTTTCGTATTTCAAAATGAAGCCTGCGATGACGGCTACCGTTGCGCGAATGGAGAATGCAAACAAGCGCCGCGTTTAATTGCCGGTGTCCATTTCTCTACCCCTGCTACAAATAATTATGTTATGGGATCAGTTGGCATTCCAATTGCGAAATTCTTTTTAGAGACCACTTCAACCCTGGAAAATGTTACCGTAACGCAACTAGTTGCCAGTTTTGATGTCAGCCTCGGAGCAGCTGCTTTCCTAAAAAATATTCGCCTTATTGATAACGATACCGGCAAACAGCTCGGCCAAACCATCGCGGCTCCAAGTACCGTGGTGAATGGAAAAAATGCCGGCTTCAAAAACTACACTCATGCTGTTTTTACCGGACTTAATCTGACTATTACACCATCTCCTAAGAACGTTGTAAAAATCTTGACTGTAATGGCCGACTTTGCCACTTACGACGGCGCGGGCGCCAATGCCACCGGCCAAACTATTTCCCCGGCTCTCCTCACTACTTTCTCGGGCAATGAGGCGGATGTCTCTGTCACGGGTGTTGGTGTGACGTCTGGCCTGCCTGCCTTCACGATTATTTCGTCTAATCACCAAGACGGAGCGCGGGCCAAAGAACTTACCTTGTACCGCGCCAAACTCACTGCCGCTTGGGCAGCCGATACGCCGGTAGGGCCTAACTCTCCGTCCGCCGCCCAACTCGTGGCTAAATTTGTGCTTACCAACCTGGCTAATGCTGGCACCTACGCGGCCACGGTCCAAACCATCAATCTTGGCTTCCTAGATAGCAATGTGCCGGCCACACTTTCACGCCTACTCTCTATATATAAAGACAGCCTGGCAACAACCGAACTGGCGCGTTTTAGCTACCTAGCTGGCCAGCGTTTCTTTGGTGATAGTGCGATAACTGATGTTAATTTCACGGACGTTGCAATCAGCTCTGGCAGTTCCAAAACATTTTATGCGACTCTTGATACGAGTGATTTTGGAGCCAATCAGACGTTGTCAGCACGTGTGCCGGAAAAAGGAGTGGAATGGAGCGATGGTGTAACTAGAAATATTTTTATGATGGGAGGCGCGCTTCCGCTTGACTTTAAAACATTTAATTACTAATGGCTATTCGTTGCAAATAAAAACACTCCGCTCTGGTGGAGCGTTTTTATTTGCCCAATCAAACTTTACATTTTCCGTCCGCCCCTCTACAATACTTCTACTATGCCAGACGAAAATAAACCAGAACGTCTCATTGAACCCGCCGCCACTACAGACGAGGTGGTTTTGGACATTACGCTCCGCCCCCAGCATTTGGCGGACTTTGTGGGCCAAGAGCAGATTAAACAAAATCTCAACATTTCCATCCAAGCCGCTAAAAAACGCGCCGAACCCCTGGAGCACGTCCTCCTCTATGGCAACCCCGGCCTTGGCAAAACCACCCTCGCCCATATTCTGGCACGCGAAATGGACGCCTCCATTAAAGTCACTTCCGGCCCGGCCTTGGAAAAAGTCGGCGACCTCGCGGCCATTCTCTCTAACCTTCAAGAAGGTGAAGTTTTATTTATTGATGAAATCCACCGCCTGAATAAAACCATTGAAGAAGTCCTTTACCCGGCGCTGGAGGATTATTCGCTGGACATTATTTTGGGCAAAGGCCCGGCCGCCCGCACTATTCGCATGCCCTTAAACCGCTTTACGTTAATCGGAGCGACAACAAAATTAAGCTTGCTCTCCGGCCCCCTGCGCGACCGTTTTGGCCACACTTTTCACCTTAATTTTTACGAACAAGTCGACATTGAGAAAATTGTTAATCGCAATGCCGCTATTTTAAGCGTCTCCATTGATCCGGAATCAACCGCGCTCATTTCCTCGCGCGCCCGGCGCACCCCGCGCATTGCCAATCGCCTCCTCAAACGTGTCCGTGACCTAGCCGAAGTGGAAGCCAACGGCCAAATAACCAAACCCGTCACCGGCCGCGCGCTGGGCATGCTCGGCATTGATGAATTTGGCCTGGATGACATTGACCGCCGCCTGTTAACCACCATGATAGAAAAATTCCAAGGCGGACCGGTGGGCCTCAACACCATTGCCGCGGCCATTGCCGAAGAGATGGAAACCATTGAAACCATTTACGAACCATTTTTATTACAAATTGGATTTTTAGAACGCACCCCCAGAGGACGCAAGGCCACGAACGCGGCATACCAACATCTGGGATTTGATGTGCCTAAAGTTCAAACTTTGTTATAAATGATTTATCTTCCGAAGCTCGCCGTGGCGAGCGTAGGAGGACCTAAGATACAAACTTTACTCTAATTTTGTATATTCGTACCTTGACTTTGCTCTCATAATCATGATATCGTAACCACATATGACTACCGCCACACTTAAAAAAAATCTCCTACACACGATTGCCGAGCTCCCCTCCAGCCGCCTCAAAGTCGCCCTGGACTTTTTAACCTACCTCAAAGAACGCGACGCCGAATGGGAAGCCACGACGGAAATTTTGCATAACAAAAAACTCATACGCGATATCCGCACCGCCAAACGTGACGTAGCCAACAAACGACACGGCGCGTTTGCCTCGTGGCAAAGCGTCAAGCGGTATGTTTGAAATTTTTCTCCATCGTCGTGCTAAAAAAATGTACGAGCGGCTCCCCACAAAAGCCGCTCGATTTATTAATGTCGCTATTGATTCGCTCAAACAGGACCCGCTCACAGGACCAAACATCAAACGGCTCCACGGAAAACTAGCGGGATTATTCCGAATCCGCGTCGGTGATTATCGTATCGTATATAAAATTGATGAGGCAAAACAGAGTGTCTTAATATTTGCCATCGGACAACGTGGAAGTGTATACTAGCTTTATTGGGTTTTTAGAGGGCTCCCCCCGCGGCCGCAAAGCCACCGCCGCGGCCTACACCCATTTAGGATTTGGGATGCCTAAAATTCAGACCCTGCTGTAGCGGATAATATCTTCACCGCACAATCACTTCCAATTGTCTCCCCACCGTCCTCCCCGCGGTATCCGTCATCACCGCCCTCAAGGTATAGCTCCCCGCACCCGGATTATGATTCCAGGTAAAGACCAGCTGGCCATTCGTCAGTTTATCTTCCGCGTGGTTAAAATTATAAATCGCTTTCTCGCCGTCACTCTTCTTTAAATAAATTTGCATATCTTTCGTGGCGTCCCAGCGCGTTGGAGAGAGCGCCATCACGCGAGGAAAATCTTCGCCCGCTAGCGTGAGCGGACTTGAGTCGAGCCAGCTAAAATCCGGCGGTAGCGGCTCGGCTTGTAAATTGAAACTCACAATTTGCGCCGCGCTATTGCCTAAATCATCCTGCGCCACTACTTTAAGCGCGTGGATGCCGGGCGCGAGGGCCTCGGCAGTGTAATCAATCGCAAACGGAAACTGCGCGCTGGTCGCGATCAGCTGATCATCAAGGCTATAAATCACCCTAACCACTCCGCGCGGGGAAGACGTTTTTACTTCAATATGGATTTGGCGGGAGGTAATTACTTGGTTGGGGGTGGGGGTGATCACTGCGAGCGTTGGAGCGAGTTCGTTGGATTGTGGCGCGTCAATATCGGTCGGCGGTTCTTGCAGACTGATAATATTCCCAGCGGCCGCTTGGCGGGTTACCCAGCTAAGGAGGGCGTTTTCCCAATTTTGATACTGCGGGTCGTCCGTTGGGTTAGCGGGGGCCGGTCCAGCCGGATCATTCTTATTCACGTAATGCAAAATATCATGCGGCGGCAAAAAAGTTTGGTAATCAATTAGGCTATCCGGCGTACTGGAATTGGCAATGCGCCCGGTCGTGCGGTCAATGGGGAGTTTAATGCCGCCCACGGCGCCGCGCAGGACCGGCTTCACCGCATCATTTGGTGGTGGAGTGGGGAATTCTTCGGGCGTGGTACTGGCCAAGGCCGCGCGCATAAATTTATTCCAAATAAGACCGGCGAGCGTGTTGCCCCCCGATTTCATGGAGATGTGTTTGGGCGTGTTCCCCACCCACACCCCAGCGGCTAAACTTGGCACATACCCAATGGTCCACGCGTCCCAGTTATTTTGTGTGGTGCCGGTTTTGGCGGCCACGGGCCTATCCGGCAAGGTTAAATTATTTTTCGCGCCAAACACGTAGGCGCGCGCGTTGTTATCGGTCAAGACGCTTGTGATGAGCGCCGCCAGGGTGGAGCTGACCGCTTCGGCCCCTTCCACTGCTTGCCATTTAAAAAGTTCCTCGCCGGTCGGCGTGGTAACAGCCAGTATGGAAACCGGCGGGTGATACACGCCGTTATCCGCTAGTGTGGCATAGGCGTTAGTGTGTTCCAGCAAATTTACTTCACCTCCCCCAAGTACTAAAGTGAGCCCGTAGTCACCCGTAAAGGTGGTATATCCAAACCGCTTGGCAAATTCAATCGCTGGCTTCTCCCCTACCAAATACATGGTTTTCACCGCCGGGATATTTAAGGATCCCTGGAGCGCGCTTCGCATAGTCACAAGGCCGTGCTCTTTGCCATCGTAATTTTTAGGGGTGTACTTGGCAGAGCCGCTCCGCAAATCAAAATCCGTGCTCACATCATACAGCGCTGTATCCGGCGTGTAGCCTTGGGCAAAAGCCGCCGCGTACACAAACGGCTTAAATGATGACCCGGGCTGGAGTCTGCCCAAAGTCACAATATTAAATTGGCCGTCAATTTCGTCTTTGGTAAAATCACGCGACCCTACCATGCTCAAAACCTGTCCGGTTTTGGGGTCAAGCGCCACCAAGGCTTCGTTATTAGCGTTCGCGTCTTTGGCAAACTTGTCGCCCTGCTCTTTAATTATTTTTTCCGCCATCATTTGTTTGTTATAATCCAGCGACGTAATTACTTTCAGTCCGCCGGTATCCACTAAATTCTCGCCAAACTGATCGGCCAGCAATTGCTTTACGTACAACACAAAATGCGGCGCGGCAAAAATACCGCCGGTCCGGTACATCTGAAGAGGCGCGCCCTGCGCTGACTTCATTTCGGCTTCCGAGATGTACCCTTGGGCTTGCATCAGGCGCAAAATAGTATCGCGGCGGTCTTTAAGCGCCTGTGGGTTATTCAAATACCGGCTGGGGGCTTTAGGAATAGCCGCCAGGGCGGCGGCTTCAGAGAGCGTAACCTCCTTAGCGGATTTATGAAAATACGTTTGCGCCGCGGATTCCACGCCATAATTCGTGGAGCCGTACGGAATCTCGTTTAAATAAAGCTGTAAAATTTGGTCTTTAGAATAGGCGCGCTCAATTTGTAAAGCCAACAGCGCTTCTTTTACTTTTCTAAACAGCCCAGAGAGGCCGCGCCGCTCATCGCCCACAATGGCATTTTTAATCAACTGCTGGGTTAAGGTAGAGGCGCCGCCCGAACCGGTACTCCGGTGAATGCCAACAACGCGCAGCAGACGGTTTACCAAATTGCTTACCCCGGCGCGAATAATGCTCAAAACGCGCACGCCCTTGTGCTCGTAAAAATATTTATCTTCAATCGCAATCGTGGCCTTAGGAATCCACGGCGACATCTGGTTTAAGTCCACCACGGTGCGTTTCTGGTTCTGGTAAACCTCGTAGAGCAAATGCTCTCCGGTGCGATCATAAATTTTAGTGCTCTCGGCCACATGCCGATCGGTGAGTTTGTTTGGATCCGGCAAATCCCGACTGGCCCATACATACAGGCCAACGAAAAAAACCAAGCCCGCCGCGGCCGCTACCGCCGCCAATTTAAAAGCCAGCCGCCAGAGAAAGGGACGGCCCGGCCCATTAATTTTGCGCCGCCGGGCAGTCGCGCCCACTTCGCCATACACCCGGCGGAGCGGCGGACGTGAAAAATAGGGAATAGGCACAAAAGGAAAATTTTAAATCCAAATTTCAAATATTAAACTTTGTATTTCCTGACTGAAAGGAGATGTTTTTGATTTTAAAATTGCTTTGACATTGGCAATTTGAGCTTTGGGCTTCACTAGTATACCTCACCCTACCCGAGAGGCCAAATGCTTAAATCACCGGCGCGGCGATTGCGAAGCCCTACTATAGCGAAAATAGGATAAAACGACAAGCGAGAGGCAAAGTTTTATGCCAAAATAGCCCATAATCAATAGGTTTTTTATTATTACAGAATATGTTATACTGCAATTTACTTATATTTATATGCCAAAACCAAATTTTTACTGGTTCCTGCTTGGTCGCGAACCGCTCTTATCACTGGCCGAACTTAAGGCGGCGTTGCCTTGGCCCGCTGACTGGGACAAGCTAATATACGCTCCGCCGCTGTTAATTGCCCAGGGCGATTTTGGGACGTCCGACCTTATTCGTCGCTTGGGCGGTACCATTAAAATTGGGGCGGAGGTTGGCGCGAATTTATCGGAACAAGAATTAATTGGAGCGATGGTACGCGAACTAGAGACGGTTGAGGGAAAGATTAATTTTGGCATCAGTGCCTACGGCGAGTTTAAAGGTGAAAATTTAAAGGTAAAAGTAGAAGAGTGGGGAAAACAAATAAAAAAACAACTGAAAGAAAAAAATCGATCCGTGCGGTATGTTTTTAATAAAGAAGCGACGCTGTCGTCCGTAACCGTGAGTAAAAATGGTTTAGACAAACGCGGACGAGAATTTATGGTAACACAGATTACGCGGATTCACGGTAAGGATTACACGGATTCGAGTTATTACGCAGTCGCAAAAACTTTAGCCGTACAACCATTTGAAGAATTTAGCAGCCGTGATTACGGCCGCCCGGGGCGGGACGACGCGAGCGGGATGTTGCCGCCAAAATTAGCTATGATGATGTTAAATATCGCTGGCCTCCCCCCCTTACTAAGGGGGGGCAGTGGGGGGTTTGCCGTCGACCGAGCTGCCAAGAGCATTATCCTCCTTGACCCCTTTTGCGGCTCGGGAACCATTTTGACTGAAGCGCTTTTACTTGGTTATAAAAATTTAATCGGCAGTGACATTTCAGAAAAAGCCATTGAGGATACGAATAAAAATGTTGCCTGGATACAAAACACGATACACAATACACGTAAAACGATACACAATTCTTCTAACGATATTAATATTTTTCAATCGGACGTTTTAGGCTTGTTCGCGAGAATCCCCGCAGCTTCGATCGACGTCATCGTCACTGAACCATATCTTGGCCCACCGCTTCGGGGAAATGAAGTAGCCAGCGAAATAAAAAAAACCTGTTTAGAGTTGGCTGAACTTTATACAAATACGTTTGCTCAATTTAAAAAGTTTTTGAAACCAAAAGGAACGGTTGTTTTTATCATCCCTCGTTTTAAAAGCAGAGATACCTGGTTCACCATTTCGGACAAAATCCTTCCGGAAATAGAAAAACTTGGGTTCAGAACGGAACGATTGTTGCCAGTTGAGTTCGGCCGCGAAAATTATCTGCTCTACCATCGCCCCGGACAATACGTGGGGCGGGAAATTTGGAAATTTAGATTTTAATTTTAATTTTACGACTCCACGTTAATTTGCGCCGCGCCGCCGCCATCACAAGTAAGGTTATACTGGCCGGCGCTGGGCGGGGCCGTGGCTACCACATATCCGCGCGCGCCCAGGCGATAGACGCTGGCTTTATCAATCGCTACGGTGTGGGCCTTGGTGTCCTGATTGTCAATCATAAAACGCACGCCGCGCTTAATGGACATAACGCCGGGCTGGCCATGGCACGACAACAGAAGCATATAGGCTCCTTTGGAACGATATATTTTTAAATCATCAGTGTAGGAGCGCGGGGCAATTTTGCCGGTTGGGGCGAGCGGCGCGTTTTTTACCATAGCCGGCGCCGTGCTGGTTTGTGTTCTGGTTAGTGTTGTTGAGATATCGGTCTCTGCAGCTACCGGCGTTTCTTCCTCTGGCGGCACAAACGCGGTTGGCATGGTCTGCCCCACGGGAATAGTATTATTTGGCACGGTACTACAACCAAACCCCAGGAGCATAATAAGGGCGAGGCTGGTGGTGAGTGTGAAGAGTCTTGGCATAAATTTATAAGGTTAAAGTTGATAATCAAAATTTTTTAATTTAATTGTCATTCCGACGACAAAAGAGGAATCTCTGTCTCAATCACTCACTAACAATGTAACAATTGAACAGTGTAACAGTGACGTTGCGACAGAGATCCCTCGTCGGCCTTGAGGCCTCGCTCGGGATGACAGTTATTTTAACCAATTATCATTTTCCCCGGCCAAAATTTCTCTACGGTTTGCCCAACTAGGTAGCCAATACCCGCGGCCGCGCTGGCGAGGAGCAGCATTTCTAAGCCCGCCTTCCACCACAGGCGCTTGGAAAATTTGGCCGTTATAGAACCCAGAATAAATAACGCGGCCAGCGTAAGGCCTACCGACCACGGAATAGCCGCCGCAACACGGGAAATTAAGAAATAAGGAGCTAACGCGATGGAGCCGCCCATAACATAGGCGATACCCATGGCAATACCATTTTGAATTGGCTGTTCCATTTTTTCTGGAATAATTTTAAGTTCGCGGTACGCCATTTCCTGCAAAAACAATTTTTTGTTTTTAGAAGCGGCCTCGGCCATTTGCGTTGCTAACGATCTTTCCCAGCCGTCTTTTACATACATATCCACCAATTCGATTCGCTCTTCTTCGGGGAATTTTTTAAGCTCGGTGGTTTCTTCAAATAGTTTTCGCCGGTCAATTTCTAATTCTGATTTACTGGATAAATATGACCCCACGGCCATGGAAATTGATTCCACCGCAATAATTACAAAACCGGATAATACCACAATAAAATGATCGTGCGTCCCCGCGGCAATGCCGGTAACCGCGCCCATGGTAGAAACCAAACCATCTTCCATGCCAAATACCACCTCGCGAATTAATGACGCGCGCGGCTGCTTTTGATGGTGGATATAGTCGGGATTGCGATGAAAATCGGCAACAGAGGACATAGAAAGCTAGGGAAGCTTAGGATGCTAGGAATGCTTGGGAGGCAGCTGGCATCATTTACAAGCCTCCCCGGCTTCCCAAGCTTTCTAAGCCTTTACGCATTAATATGAAAGTACACCACGTCTCCATCTCTCACTATATATTCCTTCCCCTCTAATCTCATCTTACCAGTTTCGCGGAGTTTATGCCAGCCGCCCGCGGCCACAAAATCCTGCCAAGCTACCACATCGGCTTTAACAAAACCCTTAACAAAATCGGTGTGAATAACGCCCGCGGCCTGGGGAGCTTTGGCGCCCGCCTTAACTGTCCACGCGCGCGTTTCTGGTTCGCCGGAAGTGAGAAAAGTAATAAGATTAAGTAATTTATAACCAGCGATGATCAGTTTATCGAGTCCGGTTCGTTCAATGCCCAGCTCTTTTAAATATTGCCGCGCTTCTTCTGGGCTTAAATCTGCTAGTTCCGCTTCCAGCTTCGCGCTCACCTCAATCTGCTCGGCTGTTTCGTCAAGTTTCGGATTTCGATATTCGGATTTCGGATTTTCGTCAGTATTGACAATATACAACATCGGCTTCATGGTGAGCAGATGCAACTCTGTGACGAGCGCAAGTTCATCCTCGCTGAATGACAGTTGGCGCGTCGGCGCGCCGGTTTGCAAATGGTCAAAAACTTTTTGAAATACGTCAACATGCGATTGAAATTCTTTGGCGCCCGCCCCTTTGGCCGAGGTTTTAGCGGCTTTGAGCTTTTTCTCCACAGTTTGCAAATCCGCTAAGGCCAATTCAGTGTTGATAATTGCCGCGTCGTCTTTGGGGTCGACGCGATTATGCACATGGATGACATTTTCATCAAAAAACGCCCGCACCACTTGCGCGATCGCGTCCACTTCGCGAATATGGGAGAGAAATTTATTACCCAGACCCTCGCCGGTGGACGCGCCTTTTACCAGACCGGCAATGTCAATAAACTCTATGGTAGTGGGAATGGTTTTTTGAGATTTAGAAACGGCTGTGAGTTTTTCTAAACGCTCATCCGGAACCTCAACCACGCCCACGTTGGGGTCGATGGTGCAAAATGGGTAGTTGGCAGCGTTGGCTTGTTTACTGCGCGTAAGCGCGTTAAACAAGGTTGATTTACCAACGTTGGGAAGGCCGACGATGCCGATGGAGAAAGACATGTGATTTTACTCTCGCGAGGAAAATCACTTCAGAGCGACCCGAGGGAAGCGATGAAGATTCCTCTAAATAACTTACAAAATCCAAATTTCAAATGTCAAATTGTGACGAGGCCATCATAACAGAAAGCGGATGACTTGACAATCATCTCCTAGTTACATATAATGTTGATGTTTTGATATTGTGATTTTGGATTTGATTTGACATTTGTTATTTGAATTTTAAAATTCAAAAAGGGCCAATAGCTCAGCTGGCTAGAGCGCTTCCATGGCATGGAAGAGGTCCGGGGTTCAAATCCCCGTTGGTCCACAAAAACCCTGAACCGTTCTGGTTCAGGGTTAATGTTTTTAAAAATTTCTGGTTTAATAGACATTTTCCTCAATTTTTTTCTTCCGCCAAAAACTGCCGAATATCTTTTACGGTATTCATAAACTGCGCCGGGAAAATGATGGTGGAATTTTTTTCCACGCTGATTTCCGCCATGGTTTGCAGATTACGCAGTTGCAAAGCAATGGGGTGGGCCTGCATTACATCGGCGGTGTCGGCCAGTTTTTGCGAAGCCATAAATTCGCCTTCGGCCGCGATAATTTTGGCGCGCTTTTCGCGCTCGGCTTCGGCTTGCTTGGCCATGGCGCGCTGCATGCCTTCGGGGAGTTCAATGTCTTTAATTTCTACAATGGGGACGACAACACCCCATGGTTCGGTGTGCGAATCCAATACCGCGGTGATGCCTTGGTTGATGGTTTCACGCTCGCTTAAAATTTCATCTAACTGATACTTGCCCACAATGTTGCGCACGGAAGTTTGCGCGATTTGGTTAATGGCGCTCATGACATTTTCAATGGCCACAATACTTTTAACCGCGTCGCTAATTTTATAGTATGCCACAGCCGACACGTCTACCGAAACGTTGTCTTTGGTAATAATTTTTTGGCTCGGCACCGGCAATGTAATGGTTCTAAAATCCACTTTGCGCATCCGGTCAATAAAGGGAATAATCCAATTAAGGCCCGGCTCTTTAAGGCCCACGATTTTACCGAGCCGAAAAACTACGCCTTTTTCGTATTGCTGTACAATGCGCAGGCCTAAAATAAGCACAGCGAAGGCGAAACCGACGAGATTGAAAAGAAACGGTGTCATAGTGATGATTAATTACACAATACATGAGACACGTCGTAGATCCCTCTGCGTGTATCGTGTCTCGTTCGTTAACAAGTACCTTACGGCACCCTGCTGTTCATGTCAAGGCGTGGGCGGGTTAGCTTCTGGCACTGGTTCTGGAACTGCCTCTGGCATTGGTTCGGGCGCTGGTTCTGGGTTGGCCTCTGGCTGTAGTTCTGGAACTGCCTCTGGCTGGGGGGCAGGCTCTGGAGTTTGTTCTGGTACCGGATTATTTTGTTCTGGCAATGGTCCGGCTCCTTGATCTGGATTGACGAGCGTGAGCGGCTCTCCCAGATCTTGGGGAGTTGGAACTGGATTTTGATTATCTGGTCGGCGCCTCGCCACTACAATCCAATCAAAAGTGGCCTTACTCGCGCC
Organism: Candidatus Magasanikiibacteriota bacterium; assembly: GCA_023246725.1. Lineage (GTDB taxonomy): Bacteria > Patescibacteriota > Patescibacteriia > Magasanikbacterales > GWA2-37-8 > SICD01. The sequence goes on from JAHFHV010000016.1 coordinate 23,959, forward strand.
GCCGCCAATTTCTTTTACTGTAAACCCGTGCGCGGTTTTTTCACTTACGTAGAGTCCTGGCGCGTCTGGCGACGTGAGGGTGACGGTGACCTTGAGTGGAATTTGAGGGTCAATAATTTCTTGGGAGGCTTGGTCAAAAATAACGCGCGCTTCGCCGGCCGCTAAAGCAGAGGAGCTGGAAAATATAAATTCCGGATCGGGCGAGGCGAGCCCGAACATTTCTTTATCGCCCTGGCTTGTCGCGAGGCGAACCACTACGCGCCCGGTTTCATCAATCCGCCACCGATTATCGGCGCCATTAATGCTCGCAACATTCAGCAGTGATTTGCCTTGCAGGTCAAGGTCCTTGGCGGTGTCAACAAGCTGGCCATCCTGGTTTTTAATGGTGAGATTAGAGAGGCTGTTTTTTTCGTTGATTTGCTTCTGTAATTCCTGAATCGCTTTGATTAAAACTACTGTGGTAAATTGTTCATACTTTACGCTGCGCGGGGTGGTGCCGTCGGCCTCATGAATCACGAGCATCGGATCAATCAGTTCAACCTCTTCGGCGATTAAACCATATTCTCGGACATTATCGCGATTTCGCAAATAAGTAACCGGACGCAGGTTTAAAACTTCCTTCAAACCAGCGGTAAGATCGGCTATATCGTGTTTAAACCGCTGGGATGAAACCGTGCAATTGGTGGCTTGGTGCGATAGCCGACCTAAGGTTTGTCCGGCCGTTGGGTCCCAACAAACGATGTCTGATGTGCCGGCGGGAGCGGCTAAGCCGTTCAGCATAACGTCTCCGGTGGTGGTGACATTGCCAGTGAGATAGGTGGTACCGGTAACGCTTAAGGTAAAGGCGGGCTGTACTGTCCCAATCCCTACATTCCCCCCCATAATAGCCATAGAGTTGGCTTGCGCCAGGGTAAACGCAGGATCAGCTAGATTTATCCCAAATGACTGCGCTCCAGAAACAGTCATATCTGACCCTATGGCAAAGGCGCCATTAGCGCTGGCGGTATTATTAGTTCCCATTGCAAAGCTAAAGAAGCCGTTGGGGCTGGCGGTATTCTGGTAACCGATTGCTATTCCATTGTTGCCGCTCGCCGTGTTGCCTTGGCCAAACGCGGTCGCATAGTTGCCGCTGGCGGTATTGCTTATTCCAAAAGCAGTTGCCGAATTGCCGCTCGCCGTGTTGGCGTACCCAAGAGAGGTAGCCCCTTGGCTCGATGCCTTGGCATTATACCCCAAACCTGTTGAGTACACTGCGATATTAGTTTCATCCCAAGAATCATCAGTGACATATCCGGCTCGAAACGCCCCGCGATCTGGTACCCACATTAAGCGGGTTCCGGCGCCGCTGACTGGAACAGTGTTTTGCGCTGACGGAGGAGTGGCGCTATTGAAAACTGAAAAAATACTGCCCGATGTATACACGCTGCCCCCGCCAGCGCTATTGGCGGCGCCGTTAAGCATAAACGTTCCTTGATTAAAACCCGCTGCTTTCCCAAAAACAATAGCGGTGGAGGAAACAATTGTAGTCGAAGCGTTTGAGCCGATTTGGATACTGGTAGACGCGTTGATTTCGCTCTTCGCCCAAATTGGAAGCGTGGTGGATGGCGTAAGATTTAATTTGTTAAAGTTAGATTGCTGAACCCAATCGTACGCCGCGCCGCCGCTGCCGCAACCACTGCAGGAGCTTACCGTGAGGGCCTGGAGCACGGTATTGCCCGCCACCTGCAGGGTGCCCGAAGCTGATAAGGCCCCCGCTACCTGCAGGCCAGCGCCGATTGATGACGAAGCGTTTGAGATAAATCCGCCTTGGAGCGTCGTTAATCCGGTAGCCAGAAAGGTGCTTGATACGGTAGTGGCTCCGCTGACTGACAGGGTGCCGCCAAACGATGATGAAGCCGAGGAAATAAAGCCGGCCAAGGTAGAGAGGCCCGATACGTTCAATGTGCTGCTAAGAACAGACGCACCACTGACATTTAGGGTGCCCGAAGCTGATAAGGCCCCCGCTACCTGCAGGCCAGCGCCGATTGATGACGAAGCGTTTGAGATAAATCCGTTCCGTAGCGTGGCCAAACCATAGGTTTGAATAGTGCCGGAAGAAA
>JAHFHV010000017.1 GCA_023246725.1 Candidatus Magasanikiibacteriota bacterium
AAAAGGCGATACCGCCTCGGGCAATGTGACCAAAGAAATCAAGCTCGACAACGGCCTGACGGTCTACGCCCCTATTTTTATTAAAGAAGGCGAAGAGATTTTGGTTAATACCGAAACCGGCGAGTATTCCGCTCGGGCGTGAAGAACGATATATTAAAAACGTTTACACTTCGAAGCTTTAGCGAAGAAGTCGTCCGTCGCTAAAGCTTTGGACGATAAATGCGGGCATAGTATAATGGTATTATTACAGCTTTCCAAGCTGAGGACGCGGGTTCGATTCCCGCTGCCCGCTCCAACACAAACATCTCCCCCTAAAAAACTTCTGCGTTCCGAAGATTATACTAGTTCCCGAGACACGCGTTAAACGCATTCACCTGCTTATTGTAGGCAGCGATATCCAACTTAAGACTGGCCAGAAGAGCATTTAATTCTTTAGCCAGGGCGTTAAATTCGTCGGCTTTTTGGTTATAAGCGTCAACCTCGGCCTGGCTAGAATGCGGCATTCTATCAAGCTCGTCCTTCCGCTTAGCCAAATCGGCTTCCCGCGCATCAGCCTCGGCTGTTTTAGTTTGTATGGCGGCGCGGAGCGGTTCACTGGGGTCAGGGCAGGCGCTTCTGGGGCGGCCAAACACTTGCACCGCGATCCAGGTTTTTTCGCCTTTAAAAATTCCTTCGCCCACCGCCACCCCAATTTCAGTAAAACTAGTGTTCACGATATTTTCGCGGTGGTGCGGGCTGTTCATCCAGGCTGTTACCAGCTCGCGATTGCCGGCAAAATTACCCAAGGCGATATTTTCTCCAAAGTTAAGGTAGCTATACCCGCTTGCTCTAGCCACGTCTGATGGCGCTGTGCCGCTCGGCGAATTGTGGGCAAAATACTGGTTGTCAAACATATCGGTAACGCGCTTGGCGGCCACGCTATTCAGCAGGCTGTTTTCGCGGAGTGAACCAAGATTAAGCGCCGTTCGTTCCTGGTTGGTAAGCGTAATAACACCGGCGACACTCAAAGTGGTAGCGCCGCTGGCCTGTCCGCCTGTGGCGGACGTTGGCCCCACCAAAGCCCCGCCAGCCGTAAAGGTTGGTTTTGGTTTACTAACAGGTTTGGGCTTGGCAGGGGGGGCGGGAGTGGCAGTAATTTTGGCCGCTGGTTTTTTAATGGCGACCGGAGTGGAAGTAGCGGGCAAAACCGCCGCTGGCGGCAAGGTAATTTGTAAGCCAGTTTTTGCTACCCAGTTTTTTGGGGTATAGCGAAAAACCAGCGCCACTCCAGCCAGGGCCAGACAAAAGTAAACAATTTTTTTAAGAAAATAAGCCATAGTATTAGTATAACACAAACGCCGCGCATAGACACAGGCCCTATTTTGTATTATTATAGAGAGCATCCTTAACCTATGGCCGAAACTTTAATACCGCCTCAACCAAATAAAATTGGCTTGTCAGATTTAGAAGCCGCCAAACGCCTCTCGGAATACGGCCCGAATGAAATTGAGGGGCAGAGCGTACACTCCTGGCAAATTTTATTCCGGCAATTTAACACCCCGTTTATTTGGTTGCTCCTTAGCGCCGCGATTTTGTCTTTTGTCATGGGTCAAATTACCGACGGCGCCATGGTTCTAGTATTTATTTTTATCAACGCTCTCCTGGGATTTACCCAAGAATATCATTCGCAAAAATCATTAGAACTTTTAAAAAAATACGTAGTGGCCGAAGCTCGGGTACGTCGCGGTAATGTGGAAAAACTAATTCCGACACGTCTTTTGGTGCCGGGCGACGTGGTAATTGTGGAAGCCGGCGATATTATTCCGGCGGATATGGCATTTTTTGAAGCTACCAGTCTTTTGGCCAACGAAAGTATTTTAACCGGCGAATCGGCCCCGGTAGAAAAAATTGCGTCCGTCGTTGTAAGGACAAGTCGCGACCTGTCCCTACCGGAAAAAAATCAGCAAGGTTTTTCAGGGACCACAGTGGTGAGCGGCAAGGGGGTGGGAATAGTTGTGGCTACCGGCCAAGCCACGACGCTTGGCGACATTGCTCGCCTCACGATTAAAACGCGCCACGTAAGCGCTTTTGAAAAAAACATCAGCAAATTTAGCAAATTTATTTTACGGATGATTCTAATCGTTCTCGTCTTGTTATTTGGCATCAACCTCATTATTAAAAGTGGCCACGCCAATATTTTTGAGCTCGCGCTCTTTTCCATCGCGCTGGCCGTAAGTGTGGTGCCCGAAGCCCTTCCGGTGGTTACCACCATCGCGCTCTCCAAAGGCTCGGCCAAGCTGGCCAAGCACCACGTGGTGGTAAAGCGTCTCTCGGCCGTGGAAGATTTGGGGAGCATTGAAATTTTATGCACCGACAAAACCGGCACACTTACCGAAAACAAACTCACCGTGGCGGCAGTGAATGCCGCGGACGCCGCGCAGTGCCTCTTTCTTGGCGCGCTGGCCACGCCATTTTTAGGCCAGAGGACGCGGGAGCCAAATAACGCCTTTGATATCGCGCTCTTTGAAAAATTATCCGCTGCCGAGCAAAAACAGTTTACTAATTATTCTAAAATCGCGGAAATTCCTTTTGACCCGGAAAGACGGAGAAACAGCGTGTTGATAGAACGGTCAAATGGAACAGGGCATGGGACGGCAACCCCCTCTGCGCTCCCCCTTAGTAAGGGGGAGAAAATCGACGCGCTGAATCGAACACTCATCGTCCGCGGCGCGCCCGAGGTTTTGTTTGAGTTGTGCGCGCTCCCCAAATCAGACCGAGCCAAACTGGAAAAATGGATGGCGGCAGAAGGCGCACTGGGCCGGCGCGTGATTGCGCTCGGAACTAAGCCGTTTTCTGGGGGAAATAATTATGAACCAGCTGATGAGCACGGTCTTGCTTGGCAAGGCATTATGTCTTTTGTTGACCCAATTAAATCCACTGCCCGCCAGGCTTTGGACAAGGCTCGTCAGCTTGGCCTCCGCATAAAAATTCTTACCGGAGACAGTAAAGAGGTGGCCGCCGCGGTTGGGGCGGCGGTGGGGCTGGTTACAACAGACGCGGATGTTACCGTGGGCGATGAAGTTATGAAAATCACCGACTTAGCTAGCCAGGTGGCGCTGGTAGAGAAAGCCAGCGTGTTCGCTCGCCTTTCGCCAACGCAAAAATACAGAATTATTGAACTTTTGCAAACCAAATACGAAGTGGGATTTTTAGGCGAAGGCATTAATGACGCACCGGCCTTAAAAATGGCGGATGTGGGGATTGTGGTGAAAGATGCTTCCGATATCGCGCGCGACGCCGCCGATATCGTGCTTTTGAAAAAAAGTTTGAATGTGATTGTAGACGGCATTCATGATGGCCGGGAAATTTTTGCCAACACCGTAAAATACATTAAGGCCACCCTGATTTCTAATTTCGGCAATTTTTTCGCTATTGCCGTCGCATCGCTGTTACTAGATTACCTGCCGATGCTGCCGGTGCAAATACTGCTCCTCAATCTTCTGTCGGATTTCCCTATGGTAGCTATTGCCACCGACAACGTGGACGCGGATGAATTACGGCGTCCGCGCGCTTACAACGTAAAAGAAATTGTATTAATTGCCCTTGCCTTTGGCGTGGTAAGCACGGTGTTTGATTTTATTTTCTTCGCTGTGTTTCGCCCGCTCGGAGCGGCCACGCTCCAAACCAACTGGTTTATTGGCAGTGTGTTAACCGAACTCGTGCTTATTTTTTCCATTCGCACCAACCGGTTTTTTCTCCTCGGCAAACGGCCGGGACTGATTTTGGCACTGCTCTCGGTCGCGGCCTTTGGAGCGGCCATGGCCTTGCCGTTTATGCCGTTTACCCGCCAGCTCTTTAGCTTCATCCGCCCCGATCCTGGGCAGCTTGCCCTCCTCCTTGGTATTGTGGCATTATACTTTGTGATGAACGAGGCGCTCAAAATGCTATATTATCGGCGGACGAAAACGCTCAATGCATAATTTACCGTTAATGCTAATTAAATTAGCATCAGTAACCACTTGCCGAATGTCTTTAGCTCGGTTATGACTAAATGAATTTTACCTGATCTTAAAAAAGACATTCAATCTCGCTCTCCTCTAGCCGCTTTACCCCCTCCCCGCTTTGCATTTGCTCTAGCGCGTGCGCCACCAGGCCCGGCACGCGGCCAATAATGAAAAATCCCTTGGCTTGTTTCCAAGCAAAGCCCATGTCAGAAATTATCGCGGCCATGGCCCCGTCAACATTAAGAGGTAATTTTTTTGATGAAATGCTATTGAGCGCCGCACCGACCGCCATCGCGAAGGCGCAGTGTTGCCCAAAAAAGCCCGTTTCCTTGGCGACCGCGAACAGCGTATCGGAGCGATGGTCGTGCGACAATATCTTATGGCCGTATCCGGGAAGGCGGATTTTTTTTTCTTTTAAATTTTTTACGAGCGCCTTAATATCTTTCTCGCTTACATTCTCCTGAAAAAACTTGGCCGCGCCTTCTATGGCCCCGCCGTGCAATTCTCCCAGAGTCTGCACGCCGGCCGCCACGGCCGTGTGCAGGCTGTTTCCGGTTGAAGCAACGGTACGCGCGACTGTGGCCGACGGCGCGCCAACGCCATGATCAATACAGGCAACCAAAAGCGCGTCCATCATCTGCGTGTCTTTTTTACCCGGCATTGCGCCTTTGAGAATTAAAAAAATTGATTCGGTAAAAGTTTTTTCTTTTATCAAAGATTGCAAATCCTGCCCGCGGATAATTTCTTGGCCGTCGGTAATTTTGCTAATTGCTGTTTTCCATTTCATATACACAGATTACACTGACTCAAAATTGATTACACGGATTGCTGTTCTGTCGCAATAATATTTTCTTAATATCTTTTTAAAATTTCGTTTATCGCCTTCGTTGTTTCGAATGCCTTAACACAAACATCACAAAAAACAACCGGCGTAGCCTCTTTAAAATAAACCACGCTATTATGATAATGATAAAAATTTCCAAAACCCGCGTGGGGCTGTTATTGTCCGAAATTTTTTGCCACCACGGCCGCGCGGCCTCGGCGTAGGGCTGCGCCACGGCCCAATAGCGCCGGGCTTGCCCGTATACATTTTGCCCTTGAACGGCCAGTTGATTCGCTTTGACATAAACCGCGCTCGCCGCCGCGGCCGTACTCGTTGCCTGGTCAACCGCACCACTCACGCCAGCTAAGACCTCGCGATTTTTATTAAACGCGTCCCTAAGGCTGTTGCTGTGAATAGTGCCGCTCGCCTGGCCAAATAATTTTTGCGTGGCCGCGACAATTTGTTTTACCCCCAAAATCACCCCTTCCGCCGCCCCCGCTGGCGAAGCCTCGGTTACGGCTACTTGGTTGCCTTGTTTTTGCACTTCAACCACAAGTGTGTGGCTAATCCCATGGGGATCCGCTCCGGTGAGGGCATCCGACTGCACGACCGCGCCCGTGGTTTTATCTACCACCAGTAGCGGCGCCCCCGCCGTGCCGCCCATATCACCAACGTCAAGATTAGCACGCCCCCCCTTTTCGTCAATCGCGGTCGCGGAAATGAACCGAGCGAACAATTTATGTTCGCCCATGGTAGGCTGCCAAAATATTCTTAGGTCCTGGGCGCTTTCGCGCGGCAAACGCTTTACTTTAGCCGTATCAATTAAATTATTATTGTCATAAAATCCAACTTCGGCATCAATGGCAAAATAATCATTATTTACGATCACCGTGTACACCCGGGCCAATTCACCCTCCGCTAATGACGTGCGGCCGAACCACACCCCCGAGGGCGCAAAACCAGCGCCAGCGGCAAAGCTAACCATGGGCAATAGCACTATAACCAAAGTGGTAAGATAGATAATTCGCTTAAACATACTGATGTTACGATTCACGATACACGTAAAACGATACAAATCGATATGTATCGTTCTATGTGAATCGTGAATCGTGTTTATGCGTACGGCTTTACTAACTGTACCAGATCTTCATACTTCTCCGCAACCATTACCCCCACCTCGCTCAGAGCCTTTTCTTTCTCGGCCGCGCCTTGTCCCCTCGCCACAATGGCACCCGCGTGCCCAATATTCATGCCCTCCGGCAACAGCTGAGCGAATTTTCCGCCAATAAATATTGCCAGTGGCTTTGTAAAGCCTTTATTTTTTATAAGTTCCACAATTTCAAACTCATAACTACCGCCATGTTCGCCAAAAATCACCACCGCTTTGGTTTGTTCGTCACTTTGGAATAATCTGAGCACGTCCGCGTACGTAGTGCCCATGAGTAAATCCCCGCCCACATGCACGGTGGCGCTCTGCCCCAAACCATTTTTGGATAACTGCCAGGACATTTCGTTGCTCATGCCGCCGCTGCGCGATATTACGCCAATACTGCCGGGTTTAAAAATTTCGTTAATCAAGGGGCCGCCCATGACGCCGAGGCGCGCGACACCGGGCACCACCACGCCCAAAGAGCTTGGCCCCAAAATACGGATATTTTTTTCTTTGGCGGCCGCCAAACAATACGCCGTGTCTTTAATCGGGATCCTCTCCACAAACACGTTAATAAGCGCGATATTATTTTCAATCGCTTCCAAAATAGCCGCCTTGGCGGCAAACGGAGGGACGTAAACTACGCTTACCCACGTGTCATTGCGAGGAGCCGTAGGCGACGCGGCAATCTCCCCGTTGTGCTCTTGTCGGGGGGATTGCTTCGCTTCGCTCGCAATGACAGAGAGAGCCTCGGAAATAGAATTAAACACCGGTTTGCCTTCCACCTCTTGCCCGCCTTTTTTTGGCGTTACCCCGCACACCACGTTCGTGCCATAATCTAACATAGCCTTAGCGCCCTTTGCCCCTTCTTTGCCAGTAATGCCTTGGACAAGGACTTGGGTGTTTTTGGAAATTAAAATACTCATATAACCATGCCAGCTAAAATTTTCGCCGTTTCACTCATGGACGTGTCTTTCGTAAACATTTTGATATTTAAATTATTACGCTGGGCACATGCGGTTAATAATTCAAACGCTTCTTTACTTTCTGGCCCATCGCGCCGGACGACGATTGGGTACGTTGGCTTCATTTCATCCAGCGCGTCAATAATGCCTAAAAAGGTTTCTTTAATATTGGTAAAATTGGCCACCACCCCGGCCATCCACAAACCTTTAAGCCCTGGCTTTGATAAAACAATTTTGGCAAGCTGATAGACTTTTTCACGTGGCGGGTTGCCGGAATACTCGGTATAATTGGCCGGCTTTAAACCCACTTTCATGAGCGCGTCCATATTAGCAATGCTGGCTCCCCCGCCATTCAAGATCATTCCAATATCGCCATCCAGTTCAATATACTTGCCGGCCGTGCCTTGGTAATATTTTTCGCCTTCATCAATTTTTTTAACCGCCACTTCCCGCTCGGTGGGGAGTCGGCCCATCATGGTGCGCGGCTCAAATGTAGTCCAGTCTGTCACCGTAGGCCCCGAGCCTGTCGAGGGGTGTCTAAAAAACGCGTCATCATCAATCGCCACCTTGGCATCCGCCGCCACCCACTCCCCACTCGCGGTTTTAACTAGGGGGTTTATTTCAACCAGGCGAGTATCTTCGGCTTGAAAAACTTTCCATAATTTCTCCTTAATGTCATCCTGAGGAAGCGAAGCGCCCGAAGGATCTGGTTCGCCAACTAGATTCTTCGCTGCGCTCAGAATGACAACGGGCGAGTCCTGTCGCACATCCACCCACACCTTCTCTATCTTCTTCTCCGGCACATCCTCAATATCCATCCCACCCTGCCGCGAATAAATTAGCACGGGTTGTTTTTTATTGGTATCGTACGTAATGGACACATAATGCTCCTCCGCAATATCCAGTTTTTCCTCAATCAACAGAGCTGATACATACTGCCCCCGAATATTCATCGCAAACAATTCCTCACACGCCTTCACCACTTCATCCACACTCGAACAAAACCTAATCCCATTATTTTTCCCGCGCTTACCAGAGAGCACCTGCGCCTTAACAACAAAATCTTTAAATCTTAAATCTTTAATCTTAAATTTCACATCATCCCCACGCCTAACCACCACACCCTTCGGTATGGCAATGCCATGTTTAGCAAATAAATTTTTCCCTTCAAATTCGTAGAGGTTCATAACTCGTTACTTAAATTCATACTGACGAGCAAACATTTCTGCATATTGCTCAGGAAAATGTTCCTGCAATATTTTTTCGTATTGCTTTGTTATTCTAAGGCGCACTCGCTGGGGTCGTGATTTTTTGTCAATCACTTGGCTACTCAATTTTTTAAGATAATCTCGCACATAAAATAACACCTCCGTTGTATCGCGCCCAGTTGATTGGAAAAAAAACTCTTTATCTTTCTTCTGTTCATCTGACAAAGGCGTGTACTCCGCATAATCTACAATAGTAAAGCCGGTCTTTTCATCAAACAAAAAATTAGGGTAATTAATCTTCTTCCCAATACCGGGTACCAACCCGCGTTCGCCAAGCGCACAAATAGCACGCATAAAACTTATAATTTGTTCCTCGGTTGGAAAAGCGGTAAATCGATGCCGGGCTTTGTCTGCTTCATCAAAAAAACCAGGGTAAGGAGTCAAACTATAGCCTTTGGCGAGCGTTTGAATCTGCACGCCAGTTTGCAAATCCGCACAAATAAGTTGCGCTACTCCGGGTATACCACGGGCCCGCTTCATCATCTCAGCTTGAAAATAATTCAGCAATGCTATGGACGGCAAAGCATTGGGCGCTACATCTAAACTAACCCGTGGCACTTTTACCGCGACTTGCCCACCTTGCTTATCAGTTGCTGTAAAAACAAGAGAAGTAGCCCCCACCCCAATGGGCGCTGGAACCGCTGGAAATAATTTACTCCAGTATTCCATTAAATTTTTTTCATTATACCCCATTAGCTTTGTCGCTTCAATGAGCGGCAATAACTGCAGACGAAAAAAATCAAACTTCTTATTATTTTCTGCCATCTCGGCAAGTACTTCTTTAAACCCTTCATCGCCCTGGTGGGAGCGGAGCCATTCTACATACGTTCCAAAGTAATCGTCTCGAATACTCTGAAGCATTAATGGTCCCTTGGGGTCAAGTTCGCCAGGAGCCTGTTCTGATTCACGTTTTCGCTGTGCCTCATCAACCTTGTCGGGATCAAACAAACACAGCTCGCGTAAAATAGGCAACAATTCACGCACCATCTCTTGATTTGTTGTGAGGTTGTCCAAAACAAATTGTTGCCCCTGCGCCAAAAGCATTTCGTCGGGTTTTCTTCTCATATACTTTGCGCTTATTTAAAATCCATCCGAAACTCTTTCCCAAAATCGGCAAAACCAATCCGCTGATACCACTCCTGTACGTCTTTTTTGCTGTAACGTGTCGTGCCAATCAGTTTGTAACACTGCCGGGCTTTGGCTTCAACAATCGCCGCCTTCACCAACTGTGTCCCCAGCCCGCGCTGACGCGCCGCTTCTTCTACAAACAGATCCTCCACCAATCCATACGGCTCGGCATGCAAACCATTAAAAATCACATACAGAAAAACCCGACCTAGAACCGTGCCATTTTCTTCAGCCGTAATTTTTACAGCGTAACAATCTTTTTTTATTTCTTTTTTAATTTCCATAATAATATAACAATTGATTGGACAGAGATCCTTCGCTACGCTCAGGATGACAGATGAAGAATGCGCGCCAAAATTTTACTCAACTTCTCACTACTTAGTCCCGCTTTGGTCTTTTCAAAATCCGCGCCAATAATTTGTTTATTTTTTATATTTTCAATATCTTTCTCAAATATACCCCATTTTTTCTCCTTAAATTTCTGTTCCTGCGCCACGGTTAATTCCGCGTTATGATAAATAACTGTATCAATCGGCCGTGGCAAGTACTGTTCCAGATGGCTCACAAAATCGCTCAACCGCTCCGGCCCGGTTTCACCGTCCAATTCATACGCGTCCCCGGCAACGTAAATAAGTTTAGCTTTGGATTTGGCAATCGCTTCTTTTACTCCGCTCGGAAGAAGGGTGGCAATAACGCTGGTGTACAAACTGCCTGGACTTAAAAAAATATGTTCCGCCTCTGCTATCGCATGTTTGGCGTCACTATATATTGATGGTGAGGGTTCCAGCCATACCCGCTTAATTTTTAAGCTGCGGTCATACGTCGGCTCATCCAAAGCCGCTTCGGTGCGTACTATAGTACCATTGCGTAGCTCGGCACACAAATCGCTTGGCTCCAAAGTTACCGGGTACGCATGGCCAACCGCACCAACCGCCTGTTCCAGTGCCCGCACGCTAGCCATAAAATCTCCAGCATACTCTGTGGCCAGAGTTAAAAACAAATTTCCCAAATTATGCCCGGCCAATTTATTTTCTCCTGTAAAACGGGGGCGATAAAAAATATCTTTAAGAAAACCGTACTCATGCGACGATAAAGCTAACACCGCGCGCAAAATATCCCCTGGCGGCAAGCTCTTAAATTCCTGGCGCAATTTCCCCGACGACCCGCCCGAGTCGCTCATAGAAACAACGCTGGAAATATCTAAACGATCCGCGAATTGTTTTAACGCGTTTAACACAATGGCGCTGCCGTTCCCGCCGCCAATAACTGTGACTTTAATTTTTTTTTGTATCATACTATATGGTTCCTACTTTCCAATACTTATATCTGACAGACGATACACGATACATGGAAAACGAGACAATTCGAGTGTGCCTGCCCGCCTCTGGCGGGTATCATTATACGTGTATTATGTCTTGTTCTCATATTCCTAAAAATTCAAACAACTTTGTGTCCTCAAGCGACTCCACAATTAAATCCGCCGCCGAAAAATCTCCATAACTCCAGCGCGGATCGGGCACCGCGATACACTGTATCCCCGCGCCCTGAGCCGAACGAAGCCCGTTGACCGAATCCTCAATCACCACGCACTCCTCTGGAAGAAGCCCCAGCACTTTGACCGTGTGGTTGTAAATCGCCGGATCCGGCTTGCCCACAAAATTGACGTGGTCAGTAGACACTAAAATATCAAATAGTGAACGCCACTTAAACCGATCAACAATCATTTCAATCCGGTCCAAGGTCGCGCCCGAGGCAATCGCGGTTTTCATGTCCTGCGCGCGAATGCGAGTAATAAGTTCGTTAACGCCTGGCATGGCGCCCGCTTGATAAGAATAAATTGCTTCGGTCGCCTCCAGCCTCCCGGCTAAAATTTCTTCCACCGAATCGGACAGGCCAAAATGCTGTTTTAAAAACAGCGCGTTTTCTTTAAAACTTTGGCCGGTCATTTGGGCAGTCAGCTCCCGCGATAATTTAATTTTGTACTTGTCCAAAAAACCCATCTCGGCCTTGGCCCAGTAAAACTCACTATCTATTATCACTCCGTCCATGTCAAAAATAACGGCTCTGAATTTCATAATTTTATTAGTAATGTCGTCCCGAGCCCATTCGACTCGCTTCGCTCGCTCAGGGCGGGCTCCGCTTGTCATCCCAAGCGCAGCCGAGGGATCTCGCTGTCGTTCGCGAGATTCCTCCACTCCCTGCGACGGTCGGTCGGAATGACAGCTTGCTCTCGGTAGCTCACCCAGCCATACCACGCCCAAGCGTGGAATTGCTACTCCACAGTAACCGACTTTGCTAAATTCCGTGGCCTATCCACGTCCTTCCCAAGCAAAACCGCCATATGGTAAGCAAACAGTTGGAGCGGGATGGTGTTAATAATCGGCTCCAAAAGCTCCATAGTGGGCGGTACATATATGACATCATCAGCCAATTCTTTGGCGGCTTCATCGCCTTCGGTAGCGATTAAAATAATCGGCGCTTTGCGCGCGCGAATTTCTTCAATGTTGCTGCGCATTTTATCATACAATTGATTTTTCGTCATGATGGCTACCACCGGAAATTCGGGTGAGAGGAGCGCGATCGGCCCGTGCTTCATTTCCCCACCAGGGTAGGCTTCGCTGTGGATGTAGGTGATTTCTTTTAATTTAAGCGAGCCTTCCAAGGCAACGGGGAAGTTAACGCCGCGGCCCAAAAAGAGAAAATTTTTATGGCCCTGATATTTCTCCACGATCTGTTTAACTTTGTCACTGGTCTGGAGCGCTTGCTCCATTTTTACCGAAATTTCCCGGAAGGCTTTTACCAACCGCTCGCCGGTAGCCACGGTTACGCGGCGCAGGCGGCCAAATTGCAGAGCATACATTACCAATACCGCAATCATGTTGGTGTAGGCTTTGGTGGAGGCCACCGCCATTTCTGGGCCCGCGTGAATGTAGGTGCCGCCGTCGGTTTCGCGCGCGATGGTAGAACCAATTACGTTAACGACGCCACGCACAAACGCGCCTTTGCGTTTGGCTTCGCGCAAGGCCGCGATGGTATCGGCCGTTTCACCAGATTGAGAAATGCCAAACACGAGCGTGTGGTTATCTAAAATCGGGTCGCGGTATCTAAACTCGCTGGCCACTTCCACTTCGGTGGGGATTCCGGCCAGCCTCTCAAAGGCATATTTACCGACCATGGCCGCGTAAGAGGCTGTTCCGCAGGCAATAAGAATAACGCGGTTAACGCTTCGCATTTCAACTTCCCCCATATTAAGGCCGCCAAGATGCGCCGTACCATCGTCTTCCACCAGTCGCCCGCGCAGGGCGTCTTTAATCACGGTGGGCTGGTCAAAAATTTCTTTTAGCATAAAATGAGGCAGCCCATTCTTCTCGGCTTCGCTCTCGTTCCAATCAATCTGCTCGGACTGTTTATGAACACGCTGACTGTGTAAATTATAAATTTGAAAACCATTTGGCGTAATCTCGGCCAATTCGCCGTCATCTAAAAACACTACCTGCTGGGTGTAGGCCAGCATGGGCGACGTGTCTGATGCCACAAAATATTCATGGTCGCCAACGCCAATCACGAGCGGGCTCCCCAAACGCGCGGCGATAAGCGTGTCCGGGTGATCTTGGTGCATTACCACGAGGCCGTAGGTACCGCGGACTTTCCGGAGCGCCTTCTCAACTGCGGTCCGCAAGTCGCCGGTGGCAGCCATTCCCCCCTCGGAGGGGGGTAGGGGGGTGTTGGCCGGTTTTACAGAATCTTGATAAAATGCTTCAATTAAATGCGCCAAAATTTCCGTATCGGTTTTAGATACAAATGTGTGGCCAACCAACAAATTATGCTGCAACTCGCGGTAATTTTCTATAATCCCATTGTGCGCCACAATAATTTTACCAGTGCAGTCGCTGTGGGGGTGAGCGTTCTCTTCGGTAACGCCCCCATGGGTGGCCCAGCGCGTGTGGGCAATACCAAACGTGCCGGGCACTTTTTCACTTTGTAATTTGTCCGCCAAATTATCTATTTTACCAACCGCGCGCACGCGCTTAATATTGCCGCCATGGGCAACTGCGACGCCCGCCGAATCATAACCTCTGTATTCCAAACGGCGCAACCCCTTAACTAAAATCGGCAGCGCTTCTTTATTTCCAATATAACCAACAATTCCACACATATGATTTGTTCGAAATCATGCCGCGCAACGTCCTTTGAGGCGCGGCATTATTAAAGATTAGAAGATTGAAAGATTACCATCCGCCAGAGGCGGATCCGCCTCTGGCGGAAAAGGGAAGAGGGCGGCCGGCGCATTCGCGTCGTCGCCCTGTTCCGTGGCCAACCACTAGCCGGTGATTGGGCACCCATCATTCTCGAGGCGCTGTCGCGCCCCCTCTTCGATCTCCGGCGGCGACTGATCGCCCGGCGGGGTCTCGTCGAGGCGAGCCATGGGGTTCCCGTCAGCGGGATCGGTGGTGGGGCTTTCGCCCCTGTGGTCGTTGCTCATCAGAGCCTCCTATTCTGGTCCACGGACTTCGGAGCGCATCTCGCGGGCACTTCCCGAAAGCTGTGCTACCACCAAAACAATAAAATAATTTATTGCTTAAGCGGTTAATGTTAATTTTTTCTTCGATCCGCCTCGGCTAATTCTTCCGGCGTATTCACCCCAAACCATTCTGCCGGATTTTGTAATGTTACTGTTTGAATTTTTTTACCATGACTTCGCGCCAACTCCACTGTCTTCGGCAAACCATATTCTCCGAGCGTGCCAATCGCTGGTAACTTAGAGAAATTTTCTTCAAACCAATGTCGGTTGAAACAATATGTGCCAGTGCTGACTTCGTTTATATGTGCCTGAGCCGGAACAATTTCTTCTTTCTCTAATACCTGAATAAAATTACCCGCTGTATCCCGAATCACGCGGCCAAGCAGAGTTGGATCATTCACGACCGCTGTCAAAAGCGATACGGTAGCCTGCGCCTCAATATGCTGACGAATAAAATTGGTTAACGTCGCTGGTGTGTAAAAAGCGCTATCATCACCACCCATCACCAAAACCGTTTCGATGTGTGGCGCCAACCCGCGCATACCCAGGTCGGCGGCATGCGCTGTACCAAGTTGTTCCTTCTGCTCCACGTACCTCACGCGTTTATTAAAATAGTCCCTCACTTTTTCTTGATTAAAACCAACCACCACACATATCTGCTCTGGAGAAAATCCAATCGCTTCAAGCGTCTCAACAACATAACTCACAATCGGCCTGCCGCCAATTTCCAGCATCACTTTCGGGCGATCAGTACAGTTGAGCCGTGTCCCTTTGCCCGCGGCCAAAACCACCACTCCAATTTTATCGATGTTTGCCAATGTATTCATAAATTTCGGTGAGTGTTGTAAAGTAAGGCAGGTCAGTTGCCTCGTACTCTGCCTCTGGAAACGGCGGTGATTTTTTCATAACTATTTTCAACTGTGGAAATCGACTAACTGCTGCCGTTGTCTCCGAAACCTTATCGTTAATAAACCAGACATTTTTGTCAGAAACATTCTTTAGAAGTTCTACCAATACCTGAATTTTTGTTTTATCCACCATAAACACACGATCAAAATATTTTTCCAAATCCAAGGCTTTTACTTTTTGATATTGGAATTCTTCCTCGCCTAAACTCAAAAGTATCATCGGCTCATTAAACGCTTTTAATTTTTCTAAGAACCAAATGGTGTCTGGAAACAAAAATTCTTTTAACCTCTCGGGATGTGTGGTGCTCTCAAACGCCGCAAATACTTTTTCTTCGTCAAAACCTTCAAGGGCTAAAACCTGGGCGTGCCGTCGATTGTTGTACCATACCTGGCCATTCTCGTTATTCCGTGCCACATGGTATGTTTTTTGGTACAACTCATCGGAAATCCCCAAGGGAGCTAAAGCCGCCGCCCGCGCGTCTCTAAACCCTGGCCTAGTGTTAAAGAGCGTATCATCAAAATCTATTATGAACATAATGTAATCCTAATCTACGAATATCAGCCGAATCTACAAATTTCCTAATCTACAAATTACCATTCGCTATATTTGGATTTTCGTAGATTCGGATAAAGATTTGTGGATTCGGATTATAACTTTTTCCATAATTCATCAAATATCGTCCGTTGAGTTTGATACACCCCTTCGTTTTCAATCACCACGCCAACCAATTCCTTTTTCGCGTTAAGGGATATATAGGCCGTCTTCCCGGGATAAATAATAATATACGTTGGAGTGCCATTCTCTGCCTTAAGCCACTTGCGCTCATCCAGCCCGCGCAGTTCCCCGCCTTCGCCAATCGCGATTACTTTTACCGCGATGCCCTTGCTCACCCGCACATCGCTAAACGTCTCAAACCCCTGGTACAAATATTCGCGAATTCCAACCGTGGAATAAATCCGATACTCAAGATCTGCTCTCTCTTCACAGACCTTTAACACATCTTCTAAAATCTTAGAAATCTCCGCGCGCTCAAAATACCGCGCCACCGGCTGTTCTCCGCCTTTGTGATGGAGCGACTTTAATTCAGGGATAAACGCCGTGAGCCGATCGTCAACATTGCGGAGCTCGTCTTCTTGGCGAGCCACGAGCGTTCGCAGTTTTTCCGGATCCTCGGCCACAAAATACTGCTTACTCTCTTTTTCATAAAAGGAAGCCAACCCCTCTTCCTGGAGCCATTTTAAACCTTCATAAACTACCCCACGGTTTAAACCGCTCACTTCGGCTAATTTACGAACCGATGACGGCCCTAACCGCACCAAAGTAAGGTAAGTGGTGGCTGTCTTGTCAGAAAAACCTATTTTTTTTAAAATATCGATATGCATATTTTGGCTAATTATAAGTATAACACAACTAAAAAAGCTGTCAATTTTTTTATGACAGCTTCTGTGGATAAGTGGTTTTCTCCGCTAATTATAGCAATAATTCACTGTCATCCCGAGCGTAGCCGAGGGATCTCGTCGTCGTATTGGCGAGATTCCTCGTCGTCCCGCTTTGCGGGACTCGCTCGGAATGACAAAAAGCTACATCTTCCGTCCCATCGCCTCAACCAACTTCGCCATCTGCGTCACATACCCCCATTCATTATCATACCAGGCCTGCACAAACACCTGGGTACCGTCCGTCACAAGTGTAGATAAACAATCAATCGTCGCGCCATAAGGAGAGCGTATATAGTCAACCGACACCAAGCCAATATCCGACGTTGCCAATCGATCCGAATGTTCGCTGGCCGCTTTTTTAAAAAGCTCATTTACTTCGGCCGCCGAGGTAGGCTTGGATACTTCGGCGACAAAACTTAAAATCGACGGCACCGCCACCGGCACACGAAGCGCGTTGCCGTCTAGTTTTCCCAAAAGTTCCGGGATTACTTTGCCAATCGCCTTAGCCGCGCCGGTGGAGGTAGGCACAATCGACATGGCCGCCGCCCGGCTCCGCCGAAAACTTTTATCTTTATGCGGATTATCCACCAAGTGCTGGTCATTGGTATACGCGTGCGTGGTCATGACCGTGCCGTGTTTAATGCCGAGCGCCGCGTGAAGAGTTTGAACCACTGGCGCGAGGCAAGTGGTGGTGCACGACGCCGCGGAAATAATTTTGTGTTTACTCGGATCAAATAAGTCGCTGTTGATGCCGTAAATCATGGTAATGTCTTCGTCTTTCCCTGGCGCGCTAATTACCACGTGCTTGGCTCCGGCCAACAAATGTTTTTCCGAGGCCGCGCGACTCCTAAACGCCCCCGTTGATTCTATCACCACGTCAACATTATAACTTTCCCACGGCGCTTTTTCTACTTCATTTTCGTGGTGCAAGGGCACACGCTGGCCGCCAATAAGCAAGGCCGCGTTTTCATCAAAACCAACCGTTTTGTCCCACGGGCCGTAAATGGAATCGTATTGTAAAAGATGCGCGTAAATATCCGCGTCCGAACGGCTATTCACCGCCACAAGTTCAAACGCCGGGTTGCCCCACGCGACTCGAGTAAAAATCCGACCAATCCGGCCAAAACCGTTGATGGCGATACGTAACATAATGCTTGGGAAGCTCGGGAGGCTTAGAGGGCTTGGAATGCCGACACTAACCTTAACTGATAGATTGAATTAACTTATTTAGTAAAAAACCAAGTTCGGCTACTTTCTTCAAACAATCATTCAGCTCAAGTGAGGTTATATATTTTAATCCCTCGGCGAGTTCTAAAAAACATTGGCATTCGTTGAGCGAACCTTTGGAAATATAAAGATACCGTAAAAAATCTTTCTCCGTTGGTTTGCCTCTACCCTCTACAATGTTAGCCATTATTGAAACTGCCGCTCGTCGAAATTGACTGACTAAACCAAACAACTCTTCTCTTGGAAATTTTTTGGTTAACCGATAAACATCTAAGACAAATGCAAACGATTTTTGCCACACCAATAATTTGTGATAATCGTGCATACATTTTAGCTTACAAAGCCTCCTAAGCCTTCCGAGCCTCCCTGGCCTTCCCAAGCATCCCAAGCCTCAAACAACACCCACCTCACTACACAAATACACATCCTGCACCGCGTTAAGAAGTTTAATGCCTTCGGCTAAAGGTTTTTGGAAAGATTTGCGGCCAACGATTAAGCCCATTCCGCCAGCGCGCTTGTTAATCACGGCGGTCTTAACTGCTTCGGCCAAATCACTCTCTCCTCCGCTTTCGCCCCCGGAGTTAATAAGGCCAACGCGCCCGGCAAAACCATTTAAGACTTGGTAACGACAGAGATCAATGGGGTTATCGCTTGAGAGATCGGTGTACATCTTCTCGGAAAACTTTCCGTATTTTCTCTCTCCGGCGTTCAACGCCTTATAACCACCATCGCGCATCGGGAGTTTCTGCTTCACAATATCGGCTTCAATTGTCGCGCCCAAATGATTCGCCTGTCCGGTTAAATCCGCGGCGTCATGATAGTCAATTCCATCCACCTTAAAAGCATTGTTACGAAGATAACACCACAGCACCGTAAACATTCCCTTGCGATGCGCCTCCGCGAACGCTGCGCTCACTTCTTGAATTTGGCGCTTGGATTCCGGTGAGCCAAAATAAATCGTCGCTCCAACACCCGCCGCACCCATGTCGTACGCTTGTTGCACACCGCCAAACATAATTTGGTCGTAGTCGTTCGGGTAACGCAGAAAATCATTATGATTCAATTTTACAATAAACGGAATCTTTTCAGCATATTTTTTGCTCACCATTCCTAAAACGCCAAGCGTGGACGCGACCGCGTTGCATCCGCCTTCCACGGCCAATTTAACAATGTTGGCGGGGTCAAAATAGTCTGGGTTTTTGGCAAAACTGGCTCCAGCACTATGCTCAATGCCCTGGTCAACCGGCAGAATTGACACGTATCCCGTACCCCGTAGCCTGCCGTGATCGCGCATACGCTTGAGGCTTTTCAAAACCGCCGGTGTCCGATCCGACTCTGCCAAAACGTCATCAATAAAATTCGCGCTGGGAGCGTGCAACCGATCTTTAGAAACTTTGGGTGAATTAAAATTGAGGAGTTTTTCGCTATCGCTACCGAGAAGTTGTTGGATGGTAGAGAAAAGTTGAGACATAAGAAAAAATTATTTTTTTAGATATTTATCTACTGCCAATTCATTGCAAATGTGTACGTCACCTATATATCCTTTGGAAGCGCGTCTATCCGGACGATCGAGCAAAATCAAAATATCAATTTCCTTTATTTCTCTGATCCCAAAAGCTTGCGCTATTTCCACCAAGTGGGAATTTAGAATTTCACGATTAAAGATTGCCCCTTCAGTGGAGAATAAAATTACTAACTTCCCGCCAGTTACTGCTTGTTCTTCGAGTGTGTGCGCTATCGCTGTATATCTACCAGTACTCTTGTTAGGATCTAAGTTAGGATTTACCATCTTGAGATGTTCGTAGTCGACCTGCTCGGCATCATAAGAGAAAATATTCCTAGAGAATAAATCGTTTCTAAGACGACCCGACAAAGAGGTTTTTCCAACGTTCGGACTCCCAGTCGAATTAAAGGCTACCACAACCACATCTTTTTCTTTTAACTTTTCCTCAATTCTCCTTAGCACTTCCTGAACTCCCTCTTCGAATGAGTATTCGCGCGTGCCTTCTGGTTTTGGCTCTCCTGGTTCTGACATAAAAGTAATTGATTAATACAGAGATTCCTCTAATCTTTCAATTTATGTCTCGTTTCCAACCACCGCACCGTCCCGCTTTTTACCCGCATCACCACCGAATGGGTTATACAATAATCGGCAGTGTAGCGTACACCTTTTAAAAGCGGGCCGTCAATAACGCCGGTGGCCGTAAAAGTTAAATCGTTGCCTTTGGCTAAATCTTCCAGCAATAACTTTTTATTCACATCGGTAATACCCATGGCTTTTACCCGCGCCAAGTGCTCATCGTTTTTTGGGGCCAATCGCCCTTGAAAATCTCCGCCCAAGCATTTTATGGCTACAGCCGCCAAGACGCCTTCGGCGCTCGCCCCTTTTTGGATTAACAAATCAATTCCGGAATCCGGCAAACAGGTAGCAATCGCGCCAGCCACGTCCCCGTCATCAATGAGCTTTACCCGCGCCCCCACCCGCCGAATTTCCGCGATCGTCTCCGCGTTATACTCCCGCTTTAACGACACACACACCATTTCGGAAATATCTTTTTTTAATTTTTCCGCCACGCGGCCAATATTTTCTGCTACTGACGCGTCCAAATCAATTACGCCCTTAGCCGCCGGGCCGCAGGCAATTTTATGCATATACGTATCTGGCGCGTGGAAGAGCGAGCCTTTGGCTCCGGTCGCTATAACCGAGATGGCGTTTGGTTTGCCGCTGGCGACACTATCAGTACACTCCAAGGGGTCTACCGCGATATCAATCTCCGGCCCTTTACCCGTGCCTAATTTCTCGCCAATATACAATTCGGCGGCTTCATCCTTGGCCCCTTCGCCAATCACAATCTCCCCCAAAAAATCAATATAATTAAACCGATCGCGCATTTCATCCACCGCCGCCTGGTCCGCCGCTTTGGCGTCCCCCCGCCCCATCCACTTGGCCGCGGCAATGGCGCCCGCTTCGGTAACGCGCACGAATTCGAGTGCAAGATTACGGTCCATATGAATTTTCTTTCGCAAGGAAATTCACTTCGGAAACTGCCACAGCGGTTTACGAAGATTCCTTAATTAAATTTAAAATGCTTAGAAAGCCTGGAAGGCTCGGCAGGCTTGGGGAGCTTTCCGAGCCTCCCGAGCTTACCCGGCCTCCCGAGCCTCATCTCAAACTTCGCGGATCCCTAACATTATTCTTTAATTCCTTCCACGGGTACAGCGGCCATTGCCGAATCAACTGACCATAATAATCCGGCTTAAACTGCGTCCAGGGTTGTTTGTACAGCACCGCGTAGCGCACTTGTTTTGGTTTTTTGGTCTTTAAATATTCAGCGACCAACTTCAGCGTCTCGCCCGATACCGTCATTTCATCCACTACCAAAATTTTAAGCCCCTTAAGGCTGCGTTTAATGCGCTGGCTTAACACCGGCCGGCTGCGCAAATCCTGCAATTTGCCGTTACTCTGGGTTTTAGAAAAATCCGCCTTAACAGTGTACAGCTGTTTATTGCCAATGCAATAGGAAATAAGCGCGGCTGGAATTAGCCCCGAACGCGCCAGAGAAATAATAATATCGGGCTGGAATTTGTCTTTTTGCAGTTTATGGACAATGTGGAGAGCGGCCTTTTCCACCATTTGCCAGCTGATTTTAATTTCCGATTTATTTTTAAGGTAATATTTGGTGACAATTCTATTCATATACATGTTCTACAGCTTTCAGATTAGACCGTGGTTGTCATTCCGACCGTAGTGGAGGTCGAAGATACTCCGAGGAGTGAATCTCGCCAAAGACGACGAGATTTCTCGACTCGGCTCGAAATGACAACGGACACATCGGCCTTATCTCTACAACTTCTCGCTCCAATTCCACTCTTTAATAAATTCATCAATAAATATTTTGGTAAAGGCGGCTTTTTGCTCGCCAATTTTTTTGGCTGTATCCGTATTCAAAATTTTTACAATCTGTACGGGCTTCTCGTATAAATAATTTAGGCTCGTACCCTCGCGTTTTCTTTTTTTATATACATCCTGGCTGGCATTAGGGAACGGTTTTATTTTAGGGTTATGAATGGGCCGCCCCAAATACCCGCCGGCCGTAAACGCGCGCGCCACGCCAATGGCACCGAGGGTCTCTAAAAAATTAGCGTCCTGTACGATTTGGCCTTCAATGGTGGCTGGGCGTTCGGTATCTTTGCCTTTATAATGCGACCACTGCACAATGTTTATAATGTCTTCGCGTTTCTGCCCCTCAACTTCTAGAACGTCAAGAATGCCCATTAAGGTATACGTGCGCATTTTCTCAGAGTGGACGCTGCGCAAATCATGCTCCGCCGCGCAGTGGAGGAGGGCGGCAACTTGCACCAGCTCGCTGTTTCCGCCTTCTTTGAATTGAAGGTACTTGGCCATCTGCCACACGCGGTAGGTGTGAAACCAATCATGACCCGACGCCTCATTATTCAGCCGCCTTTCCACGTGAATGGCCGTGCGTTTAATAAGTTGAGAGTCCATAAAACAGGCTAAAAACAATGGTATGCTACCACACCCGTTCTAAAAAGCCAACCCCGTAGAATCTTTAACAAGCTCTACGGGGAAAGGGACCAAAAACCCCGCCCTTAGAAAAGAGCGGGGTTAGCTGAGCCCCGGGTGTTTTTAACCGAGGCCCAGGGGGAACTCGGACGGTTGTAGTCTTGACACAGTGGTCTATGCGGCCATAAGCAGATTGTGAAGCATTTCCATCTCTTCTTGCTCTGCCTGCGGCCTTCCCTGCAAGCACTCTTCCCAGTTGGGATAGTGACGAAGGATTTCGGCCACTGCGCGCTTCCAATCAGTCACCTGCTGGAACTTGAGCCTGCCACGCCGCGCGCGTGCAAGCAGGGCTTCCCTGTGCTCTTCACGCTCCTTGGCCTCGGTACCAAACCACAGAAAGACTGTGTTGCGAGGTAGGTACCGGCCAACTTCAGCTTTATCATCGACGAAAAAATTAAGGAGGTGGCGCTTGCAGAACCCCCCCTTCTGTGTTCGATGCTTGGTAACAAGCCAGTGCTTACGATCGTCAAGGAACCCCGTCTCCTTAAAAAAGTTAATCCGCTTGCTCCCATCATGCAGCTGCACATTATGGAGCGTCTCCCGCGCCTCACGCGCCACCACCCCTTTGTCGTCATCGTTCTTCACAATGACAAGATACTCGGCCTCAAACAGAAGAACCAGAAACCGAACGGCCTCGATGGCGTACGGAAAGAGGCGGGAGTCCTGGGGAAAGTTCTCCTTGAGGATCGGCTCGCCATTCTCATAGAGGCGAGTCACGAGATCGCCTCCCATATCCAGTCCAATGCGCCCCCACAAATACTTCGTGGGTTCGCCGGTTACCGGATGCTTCCTGGAAGCCAGCCGTTTGGAAAGCGGCCGTTTCCAGATTGCCTGAAGCCTAGGCTTACGAACAACACTAGCTTCCCTCCGTTCCAGGAGGGAGTGGTGGCGCTTCTTGTTGCGCGTCATGGCTCTCCTCCGTGTGAGGGGTTGGTGGGCCAGGGGCCCGGATTGTGGTTGTTGTCAACGAACCGTTTTTGGTTTATGAAACATTCATATAACAAAAACGACCCGCTTATAGCACCTACCCTACCAAAAAAATCGTTTTTTGTCAATGATTTACGGCAACAAAAAACCGGCTATTTGCCGGCTTTATTTTAAAAAACAAAAAAGAGCACAATGTCCTGGCGACGGCCTACTTTTGCTATTCGGCTATCATCGGCGCTGAAGGGCTTGACTACTGTGTTCGGGATGGGAACAGGTATGACCCCTTCGCTCATGTCACCAAGACATTGAACTCTTTATAGTAGCAACCACAATCAAATAGGGTAGTGTAAGTTGAAAGTTATAAAGTAGAAAGTTTGTAAAGATCGCGACTGGCGAACTTTTTACTTTAAACTTTATAAACTTTTTACTGTTCAAGCACTTCTCAGTGCTTCCGTTATGCGCTCGACCGATTAGTACTCCTCCGCTCAACTTATTACTAAGCTTACACGTAGAGCCTATCAACCTCGTAATCTACAAGGGGTCTATAACGAATTTTAATCTTGAAGACGGCTTCACGCTTAGATGCTTTCAGCGTTTATCCGTGCTAAACGTAGCTACCCTGCAGTGCCGCTGACGCGACAACAGGTACACCAGAGGTTTATCCTTCCCGGTCCTCTCGTACTAGGGAAGAGCCTTCTCAAAATTCTGCGCCCGCAACAGATAGGAGACCGACAATATTGTTACACTCTACCAAACTTTTGATAGAAGGTTAGATATTTCTATCTAACTCTGCATGTCGCCATGCAGTTCGGACTATATCTTCCCCGCAACTGCGGGGTCTAGCGTATAGTCTCTGAGGATTGTAAAAGTGTTTTGAGCTCGTCTTTCGTTCTGAAACGATATTTGCCAGAGGCATTCATTTGGTAGGCCACGTCAACAATTTTTTTGATTCCGCTTACCGTCCGATGTTTCCCTTTGGCCATCATCTCGACTATCCGTGCAAATCGAACAAAGCTTTCCTGCTTTACCGATTTTAACGGAAATTTTCGAAAAAATGGAATTATCTGTTTCATGAGATCTTCTCGATCCCTCACTACATATACATACGTAGTGTCTTTAGGGTTTTTCGCGTGGTTTTTCTTGAGGTAGCCACACCCAAAATACTCGCGTATTTTTTCAAGCGTAATTATCCTCAGATAACTTTGATTGACATGAAATTCCGGTATTGCTTTTAGCTTCGCTTTCATGCGCGGATCAATGTAGAAAGCAATGTGAAATGTTCCTTCGCCTTCTACAAACCCCACAATATACCATGGATTGAGATTGACTTTTACTCTTTCCTGCTGATTGTCTGCGCTCAACACATTTTTACTCATAGTACAGATACTATACCACAAGTAGTGTGAGATTCTCAAGTCTCACTCCTAATGAGACCTTACAGAGTTTCCAGCATATAGCTAAATTTATAGACAGCACGAGTCTACTGTCTCACGACGTTCTGAACCCAGCTCGCGTACCGCTTTAATTGGCGAACAGCCAAACCCTTGGGAGCTTCTCCACCCCCAGGATGCGATGAGCCGACATCGAGGTGCCAAACCTGGCC
>JAHFHV010000018.1 GCA_023246725.1 Candidatus Magasanikiibacteriota bacterium
CTACGTTTTCCCCGCCACCATTCCGATCGTTCTGATCAGGGCGGTGGGGCAACAGATCGCCCCCCGCTCGTTATGGCCACAAACTTTGTAGCTATAACGAGGGCGATCTGACAAAAATAAAAATTTCCAAGCAATTGGAAATTTTTTATTTCGACATCCCCTTCCTTAACAAAGGAAGGGGTGCGGGGTGAGGACGAAAACAATTTTTTTATTCCTCACTTGGCGGCGGCACATCCTCATCAGATTTACCCATTTCCTCCTCCGGCGGTTCGCCTTTTTTCACTACTTCCCACACCTGGTCTTTAATTTTTTTCAGGAGTTTTGGATTTTCTTTTAAATATCGCTTCGTTGCCTCGCGGCCAACCCCAAGTTTCTCTTCTCCAAACGTATAGGAATTACCTTTTTTGTCGATCACTTTATATACCACGCCCGTATCCAGCACATCGCCCGAAACCGAGATGCCTTCGTTGTACATAATATCAAATTCGCAGGTGCGGAAGGGCGCGGCCACTTTATTTTTTACCACTTTTACTTTTACGCGATTGCCAATAATTTTCTCCGCTTGTTTAATTTGCGCGGCGCGGCGAATTTCAATTCTTACGGACGAATAAAACTTTAAGGCCATGCCGCCGGTTGTTGTCTCGGGGTTGCCAAACACAATCCCAATCTTCATGCGCGTTTGGTTGATAAAAATCACCACGGTTTTAGATTTGCTCACGACGCCGGTCAATTTTCGCAGGGCTTGGCTCATTAAACGCGCTTGTAAACCCATGTGACTGTCGCCCATGTCGCCTTCGATTTCCGCTTTGGGCACCAGGGCGGCCACCGAATCCACCACCACCACATCCACGGCGTTAGAACGCACCAATGTTTCTAAAATCTCTAAAGCCTGTTCCCCGGTGTCCGGTTGTGAAATTAACAGTTCATCTACCTTAACCCCGATTTTTTTGGCATAGTCCGGGTCAAGTGCATGCTCAGCATCGATAAACGCGGCAATGCCTCCCAATTTTTGTACCTCGGCCACAACGTGCTGGGCCAGGGTGGTTTTACCACTGGCTTCCGGGCCATAAATTTCAATCACGCGCCCCCGTGGCACACCGCCCACGCCCAGCGCAATATCCACCGATAAACATCCGGTAGGTACCGCGTCCACCTGCATGGCCTTGGCTTCGCCAAAGCGCATAATGGCCCCCTCCCCAAACCGTGTTTTAATCTGGTCGATCGCGCTTTCCGCGGCTTTCAATTTCTCCTGTACCTCCTCAGATACTTGTTTGGGCATAGATGTTAGTTATAAAGTTCAAAGTTCAAAGTTCAAAGCCGGCCGCGACTTTATAAACTTTCAACTTATAACTTTCAACTAATTACAACCCTACCTTATCATCTCCGCCAAAATTATTCAAGCCCAGCGGGCTAGCGGCGGGTTTTACCACAATGTGGCGGATAACGCTAGTGGTTTTGCCGTATTTTTTACTGGCGTTAATAGTAATAGTGTTAACGCCGCGTGATAAATCCACGGTAGTTTCAAAGGTGCCATTTTCAGTCACCATAATCTCCTGGCCGTTTACCGAAAGTTTGGACGCCCCGGCCGCTTCGCCTTGAATAATAACAGCTGGATTGGAAACTACAGCGCCTTCTGGCGGCGTGTAAATGGCAAGATGCGGTGGCTGAATAATGCCAGCTACCTGCCAACCTAAGTAGCCAATTAAAAGTACCACGGCCGCAATGCCTAAAATAGCCCGGGCGGCGCTGGCGAGCGAAGCAAAGGGGAAATGCCGCACGCCCACTGTAGGGTGAACAGGCGGGGCGTCCTTGAGGCCCGCCTCGGTAATCATTTGGCGCACAATCGCGTCGCGGTCCAGCCCCAACACTTCCGCGTATTCTTTTACATACGCCAAACGGTAACCTTTGGATTTAGGCAAATCACAAAAAGCGCCGGCCTCTATGGCCGCTAAAAATTTGTGGGGGAGACGCGTTTTAGCGCTGGCCAATTCAAAACTTAACCCCTGTGTTTCACGCTCTTTTTTAAGCCGTTCGCCCAGTCGGGTGGCCGTTGGGAGTTGTTTGTAGCAAAAGACGGACATACGAAAATGACAAATGTCAAATACCAAATGTCAAATCAAGCTCAAATGAGACAATGTCAAATTTGAAATTTGGGGTTTGGATTTTATTTGACATTAGGATTTTGACATTAAATCTTCAACAAGCAAGCGTAGTGTTGTTTGGCTTTATTCTTCATCAGCAATATCTTCTGCCGGATTTAAGACCACTCCTCCCGCATCCATACTTTGTTCCTCAAACGGAATTTCCTCCTCTGCGACAGGCCGCATATGTTCGGTAAAAACTTCGCGCGGTTTGGCGCCATCGGCTGGGCCTACTATACCATTTTCTTCCAGTTCGTCCAAGAGGCGCGCCGCCCGGGCATAGCCCACCTTCATGCGCCGCTGCAGTAGCGACGCCGATGCCTTGCCTGATTCTATCACCAAACGCTTGGCTTCATCAAATAAAGGGTCTTGGTCATCGCTTGGCCCGCCGAACATATTTACCGTGCCGCTGCCGACCTCGTTTCGGTTCACAATGGCATCGTTATATTCCGGCGGCTCATCGCCCTTTAAATAATCCACCACGGTCTTCATTTCTTCTTCGGATACGTACGACCCTTGCAGGCGTTTGGGTTTAGATAAGTCAGCCGTTAAAAATAACATGTCGCCCCGCCCGATTAGCTTTTCAGCTCCAGGGCAGTCTAGAATTGTTCGAGAATCAATAATGGAGGCTACCGAGAAAGCAATGCGGGCCGGGATGTTGGCTTTCATAAGTCCGGTAATGACTTCCACGCTGGGGCGCTGCGTGGCCACTACCAGGTGAATGCCCACCGCGCGCGCCATCTGCGCTATGCGAATAATCCCGGCCTCAACTTCACTCGCCGCCGTAACCATTAAATCCGCCAGCTCATCAATTACAAACACAATATAGGGCAGTTTTTCTCCGCCACTCGCGGACGCGGTTTTATTGTACGAGGCAATATCGCGTTTGCCGGCTTCCGACAATACATCAAAACGCCGGTCCATTTCACCAATTGTCCATTTTAACGCGTTCACGGTTTTGGCCGCGTCCGTAATTACTGGCGTTAAAAGGTGGGGGATGCCGTTGTACAGCGTTAATTCCACGCGTTTGGGGTCCACCATTATCATGCGCAAGGTCTCGGGCGTGTTCTGGAATAACAAGCTTAAGATAACGGTATTAATACAAACAGTTTTACCCGATCCGGTTGTTCCGGCAATGAGTAAGTGCGGCATTTTGGGGAGGTCAGCGATCCACACTTTGCCGGCCACGTCTTTGCCCACCGCGATCATCATGTTATGTTCGCGTTTCTTATATTCCAGGCTCTCCAAAAGTTCCCGCAGGGTCACCGTGGCCACTTTTTGGTTCGGCACCTCAATGCCTACTAACGATTGCCCTGGGATCGGCGCTTCAATTCTAATGGGGTGCGCCGCCAAGGCCAGCGCCAAGTCATTGCTAAGCGCGGTAATGCGGGTAAGCTTAATTCCGGCCGATGGTTTTAAAGAATATTGCGTCACCGTTGGCCCCACGCGCACTTCGCCCATATCTACCTCGATGCCAAAATTTTGCAAGGTGTTTTTAATTACTTCGGCGTTGGCTTTAATGTCGCCGGCGCTTGGTTTGGTTTTGGATGTATACAAAAGGTCAAGGCTGGGCAAAGCGCGATACATGATGGGGGTTTTATTCACGGTTAGGGTTTTCTCGGCGCTCTTTTCTTTTAACCCCGCTTCTTCAGCAGTTTCATTTTCCTCCGCGTGCTGCCTAGCTACGGCCTTGTGCTCAAACACGCGCGGCTCATCGCCGCCAGTCTCATCTTCTGCCATCTCGTCGGTATTTTCTTCGGACAGGGTAGTAGCGTAATTGCCGTGAATTTTGAATTTAGGAATTGACGGCTTGCGAAACGAAGAAGCAGTTTGGATAATTTTTTCACCCAGCCACCCTAAAGCCATAAAAAACTTTTTGTGCAGGCCCACAATGGCGGCCAAGGACGTGTTGAACAAAAAAACCATTGCCAAAAGCAACATGCCAATTAAAACCACAAACGCTCCCCAGTAGCCAACGTAGGCAGACAGCGGCCAGGCCAGTATCAGCCCCATAATGCCGCCCCCGGCGCCCTGCAGGGCGTCGCTCACCATTTCCGCGGTAGGTTTAGTTAAGTGTATTAGGCCGTTGAAGCTTAAAAAGAACAAAACCGCGCCCAGCAAATGGGTGGAGCGGTAGTTGTATTCTAAATCTTTAATCAAGAGCACGGCGTTCACTATCAAAACTATGGGAAAGAGGTAGCGTACTTGACCGAAGATTAAGGCCAAGAGGGAATCAATAAAGGTTCCGGCCACGCCCGCCGCGCCAAAAAAACTTAGAATACTTAAAATGCCCACAATCAAAAGTATCACCGCTAAAACGCCCTGGCTAATTTCCGGGTTAGGGTTAACGCGCTCGTACCAGGTAACGCTGCGGCGCCGCCGGGCCGCGCGGCGAGGATAGTAGGACACAGGAGAAGATGGATTTAGAATGTATGATAAAAATTTCACCGGAGTCCGGGGAGAAGTTAAGAGTAGTATAGCATAAGAATGTCAAAATCCCAATGTCAAATGTCAAATAAAATTTCCAAACCGACCAACCAACTGTCATTCCGAGCGAGGCCTCGCGGCCGACGAGGAATCTCTGTCCAAATTGTCCCAAATATAATATAAAAGACCGGCCAAAGCCGGTCAGTTAGTAATTTTGTAGTTAATAATTTAGAGTGTCTTTAATGGCCTTTCAAAAATTCTGTAATAATTGGACTAAGGCGGTCAGCCACATTCAGCCTAAACCGGTATTCTTCATCGGACGAGGCAAATCGATTTTCCAGATTATCACCGTCATTCCATCGCAGTCCACTGTCAGATTCTCGCCGAGGGTAATGCGCAGGATCACCTTTGGTCACAATGGGGTCTTCAAACTCGTCGCCGAGTGCGTCTAGGTGCGATTGAAGAGACACCTTTCGTTTTTTTGTTTTGCCGCCATCTTTTTTAAGCTTAATTTTATCAACAGCAACCGTAGCTTTGTCAGCAATAAGTTTTTTGCCGAATTTAACGCCCTCTGCTTTATAGGCTTCAAGCAATTTTTTGGTGTCAAGATACTTTTTTGATTTTTTATCGGTGATGTGACGCAGTCGTTGTTTTAGTTTTTCTATATTGCCTCTATCTACCAGCATCATTCGCTTATCTTGCGTCACAGCGATTTTATCAGTCTCATATTTTGTCTCAAGATCGGAAATTTTCTCCAGCTCATCAGAAGTCGCGTCAATATCTATCTGACGATGTTCTTCCAGCACAGTCCGGCGCAATCCATCAATAATGGGAATTTGTTTGGTGGCGTAAGCAATTATAGCCTCACGGAATTTAAGATTATTTTTGGCCGCATCCATGAGGTCTTTGAGTGACGCGCTTAAAGCCACTTCTTCTAAAATGTCGTCGCTTTGGTCGGTTTCCAGCCACTGGTCGGGATGTTTTAAAGCATCCGCTACAACAGCTTGCTTTACTTTATCTTTAATATTTAACGGGGCCGCCTCGGCGGCAGTGGGGACGTCAAAATTTGGCGCTTGAGCCGAGCTTGTTTTTAACTTCGTGAGTAAATCGTTGGCAAAACGATCGTGCTGCTCCTCCAGTTCTTTGCGTTTTTCATTTTCCTTATAAGTTTGAGCAGCCGCATCGACACGCTCCTGTTCTTGTCTTTTCTCTGTTAAAATATCTTCTACCTTAGCTTTTTCTTCTGCTTCAGTGCGCACGCGGGTGCGAGCTACTTCTTCCGCTGTTTCAATATCTTTTTGCGATTTAATGTGGTGGGTGCCTAGCTCTACCGCCACTCCGGCGGTAGCTATTCCCAGCCAAGGTAAAATTTTTTTAAAAGTTTCCTTCATACAGTTACTACTGTAGCAGATAAATAAATAAAGTTCAAGTAATTGTATTAGAGAAATTAGTCATTAGGTGAATTAGAAATTAAAAATTTACTCTGGCGGGTAAATTTTTTGTCTTTTTCTCCCGCTACACTGCGAGAAGAGCTGCATGTTTTAGCTAACGAACCGAAGCGAGAAAACGTTACCAAAAAGTATCAGAGATAATTAGTGGTAAGAGAGAGAATTGTTTTTTCGCGTTCTGTCCGGTTGAGACATCAATTCTTTCGCAGTGTAGTGGAAGAAAAATATTTTAATTGCGCAACCCAATTGTAGTCATGCGTTTCTATCTTGTCAAGTGGTAATAAAAAACAGCCTTCACATATTTGTAAAAGCTGCTTTTCAGAGTGGCCGACGGTGTCGGCAGGCACCCCTCCATCGTCCCGCGAATGGGGACGGGTTGCCCCGAACGGGGCGAGAAAAGAACGATCACGACGCCGCTGCCTGCTGGGGAGCGAAGAAGTTTTCGAGGAGCTTCTCCAATCGAATGTGGGCGGCTTCGGAAAACAGGTTCGGATGATAGTACTCGATGCTCCAGATTGCGCGTCGACCTCCAGCGATGTCCTCGAATTCCTCTCCGAGGGGGACTCCGTTGATGTGGAAGCGGTAGACGCCCGCACGGGGCGACTTAATGGTCTGGTTTCACAGCATGGCGCACCTTGTACCCACTTAAGGGCTGTTGTGTCAGAGACTGTAAATCTTTTGCGCTGTTTTGTCAATGGAGTAGAATAAAAAAACCCGGCCAATTGAATGGTCGAGTTTTTTAAATTTTTTTGCGTCAGATCGCCCTCACTATAGCTACAAAATTTGTAACCACAGTGAGTGAGGCGACCTGGCGGTGGGTCCCTGACTCACACAGCTTGGCCTTCTCCTTTCTTTTTCGTTGCGCCTCATCGGCGCTAGTGCTTGGTGGGCCCTGTGGCCGGTCGGGGTGCTGGGTCATCGGCGAGCGCTATGCCAATGGCCACAACGTTGACGAGGATCAAACACAGCGGCCAAGCGATGACTCCGAGGATGAGCCAGGAGATCTTCGGCTCCGTGTGCCACCGTCGGTTGAAACGGGTGAAAAACGTGGGCATGGTTCTCCTTTTCTCCCCCTCGGCTACGCCCTCTCGAATTCGCTCGAGGGCTACGCTCGGGGCGGTTGCGGCCTAAGCCGCGGCCGTGGCGGTCGGAAAATCCATGACCACCGCGTGCATGGAGCCGGCCGGGAAGTTCACCGCGATCATCTTGGTTGCGAGCACCTTTTGCCTATGGATGATGATGGCGGGTTCTCCCTGTGGCTCCTGGCGGATAGCGCTGATCTGCTCCAGCGTCGCGAGCAAGTCTACCAGGTACAACATGTACACGGGAGACAAGCCGGCTTGCATGGCGCGGTCGATTGCCCGCAGGCCCTCTTCGAACGAACTGAACGGGAACCGGATTTCGCGATTGTGCACTCGGAACATCCGGCGTCGCATCGGCTCGGGGCACAGAAAGCTGTGCTCCACGATCTCGATCACAATTTTGCGTTGTTCCATCCGCAGTTACCTCCTTCTCGGTAGTCTTGGGTTGGGCCCGACATACGTCGGGACAAATGAGTAATAATGGGGAGAAAAATGGCTAGTGTTAGCCAATTTTTTCCCCATTATTACTATGTAAAGAGCCTTCAAAAACTAATGGAGCTAAAGTATACATGCAGTAGCGAATCCTGTCAAGTGGAAATTTCTCAAAAAATAAGCGCCTCTAAAATGTTGGCTGTGGATAAGCCTTTGAATGATTTTTGCCATACAACCTAAAAATATCTAAAGTTAGCCAAAATATGTTGGTTACTTGACAACATCTTATCCCCACGCTCCATTTGACAACCGTCTTTATTTAAGGTAAAATCTAGCTACTTTCTTACTTCTGGCGTTAGAGAAACAACCATTTTTCGCTAATCTAAGAGCTAAAAAAGCATTTTTCTCACAATAGGTGTAACCGCATCGCCATGCCCCACGTGCTGTCCACCGTTTTTTTGGCCGCCGTTGCCTTGCTCCGGCGCGCTGAAAAATAGGAATTATCTAGAAAACCTGACCCCAGGCGTATTTTTTGTTTACGCCCGGCTGTCATTCTGAGTGAAACGAAGAATCTAGTCTCGATTAGTTAACACGACAGCCAACCAGATCCTTCGCTGCGCTCAGGATGACAAAAAGTTTCGACGAGCGATACTTTCAACTTGATAACTTTATAACTTGGATCTATGCCGATTTTTAAACAGCAGAAACCTACCAGCGCCGAACGGGTTTTTTTTACGGGCCGCGCGCCAGCGCCCACGCCGGACCTGATTGAAATTCAAAAAAATTCTTACGACTGGTTTTTAAAATTCGGCATTAAAGAATTGTTTGAAGAAGTGTCGCCGATTACCGATTTTAGTGGCCGCGATTTAGAACTTTATTTGGAAGAATATTATTTAGACGAACCGCGTTTTGATGAAGTTACTTGCCGCCAGCGCAACATTACGTTTGAATCGCCGCTCCGCGTTACGGCCAGGCTCGTCAACAAAAAAACTAAGTCCAGCAAATCCCAGGAAATTTATTTGGGCGATGTGCCCGCCATGACGGAACGCGGCACGTTTGTCATCAATGGCATCGAACGGGTAGTTGTGTCCCAGCTTATTAGAAGCGCCGGCGCCTTCTTCACCGCCGAAAATGTCCGCGGCCGCCGCTACTACGGCGCTAAAATTATTCCTAACCGCGGGGCCTGGATTGAAATTGAAACCGACCAGAACGGGGTCTTGTGGATTAAAGTAGACCGCAAACGCAAAATCGCGGCCACGTCATTACTCCGCGCATTTGGCTATGAAGACGACGAAAAACTCATTGGCCTGTTTAAAGACGTAAACAACCACCCGCACGTGGATTACGTGGACGCGACTATTAAAAAAGATTTGGCCAAAACCATGGATGAGGGCCTGATTGAAGTCTACAAACGCATCCGTCCGGGCGACCTCGCGACTGCCGACAACGCCAAGAGCTTGATTTACGCCATGTTCTTTAATTTTGATCGCTATGATTTAGGCCGCGTGGGCGTGTACAAATTCAACACCAAGTTTGACCTGGGCTATACCGCGGAAGATTATGATAAGAAAGAAAATCGCGTACTCTCGGCCGAAAAACTCCTTTTGGTTTTAAAAGAAGTGGTTCGCCTTAACATTACCCAAGAAGAGCCGGATGACGTTGACCACCTGGGCAACCGCCGTGTGCGCGCGGTGGGCGAATTAACGCAGAATCGTTTCCGCGTCGGACTCGCCCGCATGGAGCGCATCATCAAGGATCGCATGAGCACCTACGAAGCCGAACAGCTTACGCCCAACAAACTCATTAATGCCCGCCCCGTCACCAGCGCGATTCGTGAATTTTTCATGAGCTCACAGCTCTCGCAGTTCATGGATCAAACCAACCCGCTCGCGGAACTGGAGCACAAGCGCCGTCTCTCGGCTCTTGGCCCCGGCGGTCTCTCGCGCGACCGCGCTGGCTTTGAAGTACGCGACGTGCACACCACCCATTACGGCCGCATCTGCCCCATTGCCACCCCGGAAGGCCCGAACATCGGCCTCGTCAACCACCTCTCCAGCTTTGCGCGCATTAATGAATTTGGTTTTATAGAAACGCCGTACCGCAAAGTGCTCCGCGAAGTCGCGAACGACGCCAAATTTACCGAAGGCGAAATTCTGCGCGGCGATGTTGAAGGCGTTAAAGATGGCACCGAGATAACGCAAGACGTGGCGCAGAAGCTTGCCTCCGCCAAAGGCGGATCCGCCTCTGGCGGAAAGCTCAAAACTATTCTCGTTAAGCCTCGTCTTACCAACGAAGTCGTGTACCTAAATTCCTTTAAAGAAGAACGCGTAATAACGGCCGCGGCCAATATCGCCGTAGATGTCAAAGGTTACTTTACTACCGAACGCGAACCAGCCCGCGTGCATGGGGAGCCTGGCGTGGCTGAAACCAAAGATGTTGAGTACATTGACGTAGATTCTAACCAGATTGTGTCCATTGCCACGTCTTGTATTCCCTTCTTAGAACACGATGACGCTACCCGAGCCCTGATGGGCACAAACATGCAACGCCAAGCCGTGCCGTGTATTTCTCCGGAACCGCCCAAAGTTGGCACCGGCCTGGAAAAAGCCGCCGCGCAATATTCCGGGCAAATGGTGGTAGCTCCAGACGACGGTGAAATTACCGCCGTAGACGGCAGACAGATTACGCTTACGACCAAAAAAGGTCTGGAGCACAAATTCACTTTAAATAAATTTAACCGTTCCAACGCCTCTACCTGCATTAACCAGCACCCCACCGTGGATTTGGGGCAAAAAGTAAAACGGGGCGCCCCACTATCCGATGGGCCGGCCATTCGCGATGGTGAACTGGCGCTGGGCCAAAACGTCCTCGTGGCCTACATGGTATGGGATGGGTTTAATTACGAAGACGCGGTCATCCTCTCGGAGCGCATTGTGCAAAAAGATCGCTACAGCTCGATTCACATTGAAGATTATACTATTGATGTTTGTGAAACTAAGCTGGGGCCGGAAGTGGTTACGAGCGACATTCCCAACGTTAGTGAAGAAAAATTAAAAAATTTAGATTCCGAAGGTATTATTAGGATTGGCGCCGAAGTAAAATCCGGTGATATTTTGGTTGGCAAAATTACCCCTAAGGGTGAAACGGAACTTAGCGCCGAAGAGCGTTTGCTCCGCGCCATTTTTGGCGACAAAGCCCGCGATGTGCGTGACTCATCCCTCTATTTAGAGCATGGTGAACACGGAAAAGTTATTGACGTTAAAATTTTCTCGGCCGAAAACGGCGATAAATTAGAACCCGGTGTAATTAAAGCCGTGCAAGTAACGGTCGCGGACCTCCGCAAAATCCAGGTCGGCGATAAAATGGCCGGCCGCCACGGCAACAAAGGCGTGGTGTCGCGCGTGGTGCCAGTATCCGACATGCCATTTTTAGAAGACGGTACACCAGTAGATATTATTCTTTCCCCGCTTGGTGTTATTTCCCGTATGAACCTGGGCCAGCTTTTAGAAACCCACCTTGGCCTCGCGGCCAATGCCCTGGGGTACCGCGTGGCCACTCCGGTATTAAACGGAATCACCGAAGACCAAATTAAAGGCGAATTGGCTAAGGCTGGCCTCCCCCTTAACGGCCAAGTCCAATTGTTTGACGGCCGTACTGGCGAACCATTTGATCACCAAACCACTATTGGGTACAACTACATGTTAAAACTCAACCACATGGTTGAAGATAAAATTCACCAGCGCTCCATTGGGCCGTACAGCCTTATTACCCAGCAGCCCCTCGGCGGCAAGGCGCAGTTTGGCGGCCAGCGTTTTGGTGAAATGGAAGTGTGGGCCCTGGAGGCTTACGGCGCCGCGCACACCTTGCAAGAAATGCTCACTATAAAATCCGATGACGTGCAGGGCCGTTCTAAAGCCTATGAAGCAATCATCAAGGGTGAGCCGGTTAATAAAGTAAACATTCCGGAATCGTTTAATGTACTGGTGCGCGAATTAAAAGGCCTTGGGTTAGATGTAGAACTCCTCCGCAAAAGTGAATCCGGCGAATATCGCCCAGCCGAAGAAGTAAAAGCGGAAGAGGAAAAAGAACGCCGACTCCTGGAAGGCGACAAAGCGCCGGAGACCGTAAGTGAGAAGTAAACGTCTGTCATTCTGAGCGTAGCGAAGAATCTCTGTCCGTTCGGCAAAAAATATTGAACAGATATTAAGAAAATATTAAGCAGATATTTTGGCCAATACCCCCTCGACCCATTCGGGTCACTCAGGGTCGCCTCGAGCATATCGAGAGGCGAGGGGGTCGCGGCGGGGGGTGTGAGACCTTTGCGCCATCACTCAACTGTCATCCCGAGCGTAGTCGAGGGATCTCGCCAACGGTTCTTTACAAAAACAAAAACCCGTTCGCCCTGCTCTGCCACTTCTCGATTATTCGAGACGGGACAAAGCAGGATGGAGCGAACGGGTCGTGTCGCACCACTCTGCCCCGAGCGAAGTCGAGGGGGTGCGCGTGCCATTGGGGCCTCCTTGGTCACTTGACGTTGAGCGTGTAGACGATGACCGTGATGTAGGCCACGGTGTCCACGAGCGGGATGATCTGGAAGTCCTTGCTGCAGGAGCCGCTGTCGTGGAGCTCCTTCAGTTTGGCGTTGACTGCATCGTCGTGCTTCTTCAGGAATTCCTCCAGGAATTTCTCCAGGGTGTCCTGCCCAATACTGGTGGTTGTCACCACACTCACTTGCTGACGCATGTTCCTACCTCCTGTTGGCGCCACGACGGCGCTTCGGTAGAACCGAACATCATAACATAAACTATAGAATTTGTCAAGGGGGAACCGAACGTGAGTGAATTGATGAAGCAGAGGTCTCACACCCCCACTACCCGCAGGGCCCCTTCCCGCAGCGAGCGGGATCCCGACTCCGCGTCGGGACGAGGGGGAATGTGACCGCCACTACCAATAAACCAATCTCCGCCATAGGCGGATCAGCCTCTGGCTGAAACCAATAAACTAATAACCTCGCGTATGCCTAGAGACCAAATGCACTCCATGAACTTTGACGCCATCCGCTTGAAGCTGGCCAGCCCGGAAGTTATCCGCGGTTGGAGCTACGGCGAAGTGTCTAAGCCCGAGACCATTAACTACCGCACGCAAAAACCCGAAAAAGGCGGGTTGTTTGCCGAAGAAATTTTTGGCCCCACTAAAGATTGGGAATGTTATTGTGGCAAGTACAAAAAAATCCGCTACAAAGGCATTGTGTGCGACAAGTGCGGCGTGGAAGTAACCCATTCACTCGTTCGCCGTGAACGCATGGGGCATATTGAACTGGTCGCGCCAGCCTCGCACATTTGGTTTTTGCGCTCCGTGCCCTCCAAAGTTGGTCTTATTTTAGATTTGGGCGCGCAGGCTCTGGAAAAGGTAATTTACTTCGCGTCATTTGTTATTACCAAAGTAGACGAAGCCGGCAAAAAGCAAACCTCCGATTTACTCCGCCAGGAATACAAATCCAAAAAGAAACAAATTGATAATGAACACGCGCAAGAGGTGCAAAAAGCCCAGGACGCTGAAGCGGGCATTCCTCGGCCCGAGGCCGGGACCAAGGCGGAAATAAAGGCGACTGGAAAAACCGCCAGCGCCCTCCAAAAAATCCAGGATGAAACCGAGCGTAAACGTAAAGCGCTGGATGTTGATTTTAGCGCCGCGGAAAAAGAACTTAAAGAATTGCAGGTGCTTCATATTATTTCCGAAAATCGTTATCAAGAATTATCATTGCGCTACGGGCACTTGTTTGAAGCCTCTATTGGCGCGGAAGGCATTTATCACTTACTCTCGCGCATTAATTTGGAAGAAACCATTAAAAAATTAGACGAAGAGCAGGGCCAAGTAAAAGGCACTAAGCTGGAACGCATTATCCGTCGCAAAAAACTTCTCAAGAGTTTGCACAACAACAAAATCCGCCCGGAGTGGATGATCCTCAAAAACATTCCGGTGATCCCGCCCGACCTCCGCCCCATGGTCGCGCTTGACGGCGGCCGGTTTGCCACCAGCGACCTTAATGATTTGTACCGCCGCGTTATTAACCGCAACAACCGCCTGCGTCGCCTCCTTGAGCTGGACGCGCCGGAAGTTATTTGCCGCAATGAAAAGCGCATGCTCCAGGAAGCGGTGGACGCTTTAATTGATAACAGCGCCCGTCACAGTAAAACTGTTACCGCCTCAACCGGTCAAAAACGCCAGCTCCGTTCCCTGGCCGACATCCTCAAAGGCAAGCAAGGCCGCTTCCGCCAAAACCTGCTTGGCAAACGCGTGGATTACTCGGGCCGCTCCGTCATTGTGGTTGGGCCACAACTCAACATTGATGAATGCGGCCTGCCCAAGCGCATGGCCCTGGAATTGTTCAAGCCCTTTATCATGGGTGAAATTATTAAACGGGAACTGGCGCACAACGTCCGCAGTGCCAGCCGGTTTATAGAAAGTGAAGCCGACGAAGTGTGGGATATTTTGGAAGAACTGACCAAAACCACGCGCGTCCTACTCAACCGCGCGCCCACCCTGCACCGCCTTGGTATCCAAGCCTTTCACCCTCGTTTGGTAGAAGGTAAAGCCATTCAGCTTCATCCACTCGTCTGTACCGCCTTTAACGCGGACTTTGATGGCGACCAAATGGCCGTGCACTTGCCCTTGACGGCTGAAGCCCGCGCCGAAGCCGAGAATTTAATGGCGGCTGAAAAAAATCTTTTAAAACCAGCTACCGGTCAGCCCGTCATCACTCCTAAACAAGATATTGCGCTGGGTTGTTTTTACTTAACCAAATATAATCCGGGCGACACCGCCGAAGTCAAGCGCTTTTTCTCTAACGAAAAAGAAGCCAAGCTCGCGTACAAATCACGCAGTGTCACGCTTCACCAGCGCGTTAAAATTCGTTTCACCAATTTAGAGAAATTCCCGGCCGATCAAGGTCCATTAGTAGAAACCTCGGTGGGCCGCCTTTTGTTTAACGAAGTGGTGCCGGGCAAACTCCCGTATTTTAACGAAGCCATTAACGTTAAAAAGCTGGCCTCCATCATCCGCCATTGTTTGGAATTGTATGGCCAGGAAACCACCGCTTTCTTTTTGGACGAGCTGAAAAATTTGGGATACCGCTACGTTACCAAATCCGGCTATTCCCTGGGCATGAATGACTTTCCGGAAATTAAAGAAAAACCAGGGTTAATTGCCGAGGCGGACGCTCAAATTCAGCAAATGGAAGAACAATATCGCGATGGTTTGTTAACCCAGGGCGAACGCCACGCCAAAATTTTGGAAGTGTGGACCGAGACCAAAGAAAAAATCATGGCGGGCAACAAAACCATTCTGGATAAAAACGGCCCCGTGTACGCCATGATTGATTCGGGCGCCCGTGGCACCTACGGCCAGCTGGGCCAGGTTATGGGCATGAAGGGTTTGGTGGTGTCACCGTCCGGCGATATTATTGAACTTCCCATTAAAGGCAATTATAAAGAAGGGTTTAACGTGCTCGAATTCTTCATCTCCAGCCATGGTACGCGCAAAGGTCTGTCTGACACGGCTCTGCGTACCGCTAACGCCGGGTACCTTACCCGCCGCTTGGTTGATGTGTCCCAAGACGTGATTGTGTGCGAAGAAGATTGTGGCGAAAATATTGGCGAAGTCTTTACCGCCGAGCAATCTAAAACCATGGGTGAAAAATTATCTGATCGCGTGTGGGGACGCTATGTGCTGGCTAACGTGGAAGCCAAAGGCAAGACAATCGTTAAAAAGGACGAAGCGATTGATGATGTGGCCGGTCGTGCCATTGAAGAATCTAATTTAGAATCGGTGCATGTGCGCACCATTCTGCACTGCCGCATGAGTAAAGGGGTGTGCCGCAAATGTTATGGGTTTGATTTGGGCAGTAACCGTCCAGCCGAGTTTGGCACCGCCGTTGGTATTATTGCCGCCCAATCAATCGGCGAGCCGGGCACCCAGCTTACGCTCCGCACTTTCCATACTGGTGGCGTGGCCGGCGGCGATATTACGCAAGGCCTTCCGCGCGTGGAAGAATTGTTTGAAGTGCGCACGCCTAAGCACCAAGCCGTGCTCTCGGAAGTGGCCGGCGCCGTGGAAATAGAAAACGCGGACGGCAAAATTGTTACCTCCGCAACCGGTAAAAAGATTTTTGAAGGCCGCCGGGGGCAAAAAATCATTAAAATTAGTTTTGAAGGCATGGATGAAATGAAAATTAAGTGCAAAGCCGAGGATGATATTATGGTGAAAGACGGCGCCCACGTGGCTAAAGACGAAACGCTGGTAGTGCGCGGGGCGAGCGGCGAAGAAATTAAAGCCAAGTACGAGGGCCAGGTGGTAATTGCCAAAAATACCGTCACACTCCAGTACGAAGGCCCGCGCGTGCAGGAATACATTGTGCCGCTGGGTTATAAACTGCTCGTTAAAACTGGCGACGTGATAGAAAAAGGTGAACAGCTTACCGACGGCAGTATCCATCTCCAGGAATTATTTGAGCTTAAAGGCCGCGCCGCGGTCCAGCGCTATATTTTGGAAGAAGTCCAAAACATCTACTCGTCGCAAGGCCAGAAAGTCAACGACAAGCACGTGGAGCTCGTCATCCGCCAAATGTTTAGCCGCGTGTACGTGGAAGACGCCGGCGACACCGATCTCCTCCCCGGTGAAATTGTGGAAAAATCCCAGCTGGATTTTTCTAACCGGCCGGTTAAAAAAGACGGCGGCAAACTCGCCACGGCCCGTGAACTGCTCCTTGGCATAAGTAAAGTCGCGCTCTCTACCCAGAGCTTCCTCTCGGCCGCGTCATTCCAAGAAACCGCTCGCATCCTTATTAACACCGCGTCCACCGGTAAAATTGACTACCTGGAGGGTCTTAAAGAGAACGTGATCATCGGCCGCCTCATACCAGCGGGAACAGGATATAAACAATAAAATCGGTGGATAGGTAGCTTGAAGATCTATTTAATGATTTTCAATATTTAGTATCAAACTGCGTCACATTCGTCTCGACGAATCAGCAAAACCCCCAAGCAATGGGGTGTTTTGTTTTGTCTACTGCGTAATTTAATTTATTGACACGAATGTGTCCCTTGGGTATACTTAAAAATATCAAAAATCTGTGTAATCTTTACTCACTAATCTGCGAAATCTATGTTAAAAAAATACATTGCCGAACTCGTGGGAACTTTTCTTCTAACTTTGGCGGTCATTGCTTCCTTGCACGGAAATTTCCCAGTACCCACGCCCGTTATTGCCGGGCTTACTCTTGGTCTTATGGTGTATGTCATTGGCGGCATTTCCGGCGCGCACATTAACCCGGCCGTAACGGTCGGCGTTTGGTCGCTTGGTAAAATCAAAATGTCCGAGGCCGCCAAATATATCATTGCGCAATTTATTGGCGCCGCCATCGCACTCTCCCTCGGGTGGTATCTCGGCGCTACTTCGTCGCTCTTGGGAAATGGACATATAAATATCGCCGAGATGTTCGCGGAAGGTATTGGTGCCGTATTTTTTACTTTTGGCATTGCCGCGGTGGTTTTAGAGAAGGTTCCCGCGGCCGCCAGCGGCCTAGTGATTGGCGGTTCCCTCCTCCTTGGCCTTTCGCTGGCATCCGGCGGTTCCGAGGCTGTTCTTAACCCGGCTGTTGCCTTTGGCATTAGCGGCATAAACGGCATTGGCTCCTGGGGCTTGGCCTATGTCCTCGCGCCCATTCTTGGTTCACTGGTCGGAATGAACGCGTATCGTTGGTTGGCGAAGTAATCGCAAATTCCATCCCGTCCCGACGTGAAGTCGGGATCCCGCTCGCTGCGGGAAGGGGTACAAGGGTAGTGGGGTGTGAGTTGACGGGGGAAGATTTAAATTATGAAAATTCTAAAAATAGCAATCATAGTGTGTGCCCTCGCTATTTTCAGCTTTGGAGTATTTGTTATTATTAAAAGAGGCGTTCACCGCGATCGAATTGAAAAGGCCTATCCATTTGCGCCCGCCCAGGCTCGGCTTAAAGAATATAAATCTAAACAGGGTTTTAGCTTTGTTTACTCGCAAAAAATATTTGAGTTGTCGGAAACCGAGAACGAAGTGCTATTAAAAAGCCCATATTATGTTAATGAAAATTACAAAGGCGCGCCGGATGGTGAATTTAAGCACCCCTTTGCGATTAAAATGTATGCACAGCCCGGGACGATTGAGGAAGGAATTAAGTCCATGATTGATGAGCATCCGGAGTATGCCGACGACGTAAAAAAAACATTGGCCGATGACACTGTGGAATTAACCGATTTTTATAACTTCAGAAAAATAACCGTGGCTGGTGTATCCGGAGTGAGTTACGTCACCGGTATTGAAGGCACCAATGTTTGGCATATAGAACTTCCCAAAAGTTCTGCTGAGTTACTGAAAATCGAAGCCAGTTTATTCACTGATTTTCTTAAAGACAATGTTCGTCCCACGCCTTTTTCTGAAGCTGCGGAACGAGCGGAAGTTGAAAAAATTTT
This sequence comes from Candidatus Magasanikiibacteriota bacterium, assembly GCA_023246725.1. Taxonomy (GTDB): domain Bacteria; phylum Patescibacteriota; class Patescibacteriia; order Magasanikbacterales; family GWA2-37-8; genus SICD01. The sequence goes on from JAHFHV010000018.1 coordinate 18,036, forward strand.
GAAGAGTTTGGAGTTTTCAAAATAATCAGTATCGCGTCTACATAACAATTTAACCATTTAGCAATGTAACCATTCCACTATGTACATCGCCAAAAATTACGACGCACTTCTCGGTACGCCCGGGTTTAGCGACCAACTTCTCAAAAATCATTTCACGCTCTACCAAGGGTACGTTGCCAATTTCAACAAGCTCAACGATATTCTTGTGCAGGTAGAAAAAGACGGGAAATTTGGCACGCCGGAATATGCGGAATTGAATCGCCGGTTCGGTTGGGAATTTAACGGCATGCGCCTGCATGAATATTATTTTGGGAACATGTCAAAAACCAGTTCAAAGTTACAAAGTTCAAAGTTATCAAGCGCGATGGAAAAAGATTTTGGGAGTTACGAAGCGTGGGAAAAAGATTTTAAAGCCGTTGGCGCCATGCGCGGCATTGGCTGGGCCATTTTATATTTAGACAAAGAATCTGACCGACTGTTTAACGTTTGGATTAATGAGCACGACGTGGGCCACTTTGCCGGCTGCACGCCAATACTCGTTATGGACGTGTTTGAACACGCCTTTATGCTGGATTACGGCACCAAGCGCGCCGATTACATTGAAGCGTTTTTTAAGGCCATTGACTGGTCAGTGGTAGATGGTAGATTGTCTTAAAGAGCGGTGGATTGCCTGTCCGCCGAAGTTCCGAAGGAACGAAGGAGGAGGGGGTGGTGAAAGCTCGCCTAATGTAAAATACTTGTCTTTCCTCTTATTTTAAGCTAAACTAAGCCTGTATGAAGTATAAATTACAGGCTTTTTTAATTACCATAATCAGCGTTTTTACTGTGAGTACGGCCGCGGTATTGTGGTCTCCTCAAAAAGTAAAAATGGCTACCGTTCGTGTGCCGCTTAAAGCGCCTGCGCCGCAAGCAGTAACCGTTATCAAGGAACCACCTCTCGACCTATCTAGTCCATACAATCTCTTTGCGCGAGATGTTGCTCTAGCCAAACAATCAAACTCTTCCACCATCTCGCTCCAATTTTTTGGCGATATCATGCTGGACCGCAATGTTGCCAAAAATATGGGTAGTCAGGGGTTAGATTATATTTTCGACAAAGTTATTTGTCATCCTGAGCAGAGCGAAGGATCTCTGTCTCAACCGCCAAAGGATTCCTCGGTTTCACTCGGAATGACAGACGAGAAAGAATGCGACACAAAGATGTTCGGTGCCACCGATATTCTCATGGCCAATCTGGAAGGCTCGTTTGCTCCAACACGTATTAAAACATCAAAATCCATTGCTTTTAGATTTGACTCCAAGCTGGTCGACCAGCTTAAAGCGTATGGTTTCCACGGCTTCAGCCTAGCCAACAATCACAGTTATGACATGGGCCGTTCTAATGTGGCTTTTACGCGCGAAACTTTAAAAAAAGTCGGCCTGGGATATTTTGGAGATGAATTAAAGGAGGGATCAGAATTGACGTGGACACAAAACGACGTCGCCTTTATCGGCCTTCACAACACCTACCACGAACCCGACCTTAAAAAAGTGGAGCAGACGATCATTGACGCCAAATCCAAAGCCCGCTACGTCATCATCAACGTTCACTGGGGCGAAGAATATAAAAGAATTTCCAACAAAAAACAGCGCGACCTAGCCCACTGGCTCATTGACCACGGTGCCACCGTCGTCATTGGCCACCACCCGCACGTAGTAGAAGAAATGGAGATCTATAAAGGCGCGCCAATTTTTTATTCCCTCGGTAATTTTATTTTTGATCAATATTTTTCTAAGGAAACGCAGGAAGGGTTGAGTGTCGGCATCACGTTGCAAAATGGTCACGTGAAGAGTATTTATCTATTTCCATTTTTTGGAGTAAAATCACAGGTACAGCTCATGATGGGAGAGCGGCGGGATGAGTTTTTGCAGTGGATGGAGGAGAGCAGTCGTTTAGCTGGAAATAAAATTGAGAATGGGGAAATAAAAATTAAAGATTAAAAGATTTGAAGACTGAAAGATTACTGTCGACAATAATATTCGGACACTTTTGACCCAACTAGAAAAAGTTAGCAACCTTTTTTGAGTAGGGTAGAAAATAGCACACCCTTGACAAAATTCTATGAATGTATTAAAATAAATACAAATTATGTATAATTTTGTATAATTATTAGTACAGATATGTTAAACCAAAACAACATTCCACTTCACGCCAGGAAAAAACGCTTGTTATTTTACGAATTAGTGCCTAAAATTAGGCATAAAAACGCTTTAGTTATCACTGGAATGCGCCAGGTAGGCAAAACGGTTTTAATGCGACAGTTATTTGAGGAAGTGCTAAATAGCCCTAAATTGTGGTTTGATTTGGAAAACCCGTTGGATCAAAAAGTGTTTGAAGATATTGATTACCACAATATCTATGAGCGATTGCGCAAGACTGCTCACGCGACGAGCGCGGAGCGGCTGTTTGTTTTTATTGATGAAATTCAAAATTTTCCTGAAATAACTAAAATTATAAAATTTTTAATTGATCACTATCAGGTTAAGTTTATTGTCACGGGCTCATCTAATTATTATTTAAAAAATTTGTTTCCGGAATCATTGGCTGGCCGTAAATTTTTATACCAGTTGCCACCGTTGAGTTTTTCGGAGATTCTTTTTTTTAAGGATGTTCTTTCATTAGATGAAATTAAAAAAATGACGCTGGCTGATATTCTCCAACCGCGCTCAATAATTGATCATGCCAAACGACAAGAACACTATGAAGAATATCTGCAATTTGGCGGTTTTCCGGAAGTGGTTATTACTCCGGATAGCACCACAAAACGACAAATCATAAAAAATATTTTCGCTTCGTTTTTTGAAAAAGATTTAAAATTATTGTCGGATTATACCGACGCGAAAGAATTGCGCGATCTTATTTTGCTCCTCGTGCCGCGCGTGGGTTCGCTCGTGGATGTTACCAAATTGGCCAGTGAACTGCGCGTTACCCGAGCCAAGGTGTACGGCTACCTAGAATTTTTGCAAGGAATATTTTTTATTCGTCTCTTGCCCCGTTACTCCAAAAGCATAGACCGTTCCGTGGCCGCGGGCAAAAAAATTTATTTTACCGATTCCGGTATTTTGACCACCGCCGGAGCGGTCAATGACGCGCAACTGTTTGAAAATACGGTTGTTAATCAACTGGGCGCGTATGGCGATGTCAGTTTTTACAACCACCGCAATCAAGAGGAAATTGATATTTTGCTCGACAAAACCATTGCCCTCGAAGTAAAACTAACTGGCACGCCAGCCGACATTGTGCATGTCGAAAAATTGGCGCGTAAACTTGGTTTGTCCGATTGGTATGTCGTAAGTAAAAAAAGTACGGAACACATCAAATTGTTGTCGCCACTATTTTTTTGATGACCGTGAAATGCGCTGACGTGGAAGATTAATTTCATCAGGACGTACGAAAATACGAAATATACGAAAAGTAATAGGCGCCATTTGACAGGCGTCCTTTTTTGTGCTACGATTAGGCGTTCAGATTACCAGCCGTTGTTTGCCTTACTTTAGGTAAACCAAGGTTTAATGGACATTTCAAGTTGCTTTTTCACCTCGTAACAGATCGGAAATCATCGCCATTTTTTTCTTCACAGCTAGTCCACGATGTACGTGGACTTTTTGTTTGAGTTGGGAAAATGATCCGTCAATGGTGTTCGTAGTATTTGGTATTCCGTAGCTGGGAAATTTTTGATAGGTAAACAAATATCGTATGCCAGAGATGAGGGCGGCGTAAGCCGATCGCATCCGGTCGTGAGTAAAATGTGATTTGTTTGTTTCGTAATCGTCAATTGTTTTTTCGTCCAAAAACTTCTGCCATTTGAAAAACCATTTCATCAACTGATCTTTAAATTCACCTTCGGTGGCACGTTTGAGCGACAGGGTAATCCAGAGCAATTCTTTTCCCGCTGGTAAAATTGGATATCTGGTAATGTAGCGGGTGACGGTTTTGACCATGTGGAACTGGCACAACTGGGAGGGGTATTTTTTAGCCAGTAAACCGAGCAACCAACGCTTTCCATCGCAAACCACTGCTAAAACCGTGTAACCGTGTTTTTCGAGCTCAGCGATGCCTTCTAGGTATCCTTCGTTGGTCTCATGCTCCACGAATCGCCACATCAGGTTTCTTCGTCTCGCGTAACAGCGAAACACCATCACGCCAAAACAATCAAAGTAGGTGGTGTCGATAACGAGGATAACCGGAGTGATTCTGTCTTCAATGAGGCTGTTAAAAATATATCCGTTGGGCTGGTCGGTCGCCATGCGACCGAGGCGGCGTCGTATTTGCCGCTCACCAAGGCTGTTCTCTTTGGCCAACTCTTTAATTATACGACGATGAAAAACATATTCGTTCCAGTCGTCTTTGCCGTGTAAAACTTTTTGCCGTGTCTTCGTTATTGACTGAAACGACAACTTGCAGGCTACGCACAGATATCTTTGCAAACCATTCTGTCGTCCGTTCTTTTTTACTTCCGCACCGCCATATTTTGGGCAGTGTTTTTAGTCATAGTGAACGTTAAAGTTAAAATTTTATCTAACTGTAGCAAAGAAAATGAGTTTTTAGCAACTTGAAATGTCCATTAACTCTAAACCAAGCAATGGCTGGGAATTGGGAATGATCCCGAAACCTTGGCTGTAACCATAGGCGTAAGCAGTCCCGCAATCTGCGGGATGATAGACGCCAAGGAGAGGACAATGGAAAAGCAGAAAAAGGGGAAACGGACGGACAAGGAGATCGCCCAGATGATCGGTGGAGGTCGAAAGATCTTCAAGATCATCCTGGGTCTGGCCGCCGCGGTGGAGGCGGTCGGCGGCACGGCGCGCGACTTGGAGCGGCTGGAGCCGGATAAGGCCGGCGCGGCACAGCTTCTGGGTCAGCTCGCCCAGCTCATCGTGGGCAAGCTCTCGGCTCCCGTGGTGCAGGTGGCGTGGAATACCATGCTCGTCTGGATCATCGCGGCTTGCCAGTTCGTGAACGGCGTCCACTCGGACATCACCGCCGAGCACTTCCCGCTCCGGCCGGGCGACCTCACGCTCAAGGAGGTGATCGCCGTCACGATTCCGCACTCGATGAGCACCCCGGAGGTTTTAAAGCTCCTGGACGGCCAGGGCCTGCGTCCGGCGACCCTCGTCGAGTTGCTCTGGTGGTGGCTGACCCACCCCGCCGAGCAGGCGAACTGCCTGGTCGTGGCGCTCGGCTCGGTGTGGGCTGGTCAGTCTCCGTGCGTCGACGGGGATGGCGGCTACCGGCGCCTCCACCTCCCTTCGCTCGCGGTTGACTGGGGTTCGCTCTACGCTTTCGCCGCCGTCCGCAAGTCCGCCGCACCAGCGGCGGCGTAGCTCTCGGATCCTTGGACCCTCGGCACTCGTCGAGGTCGCTTGGTCCCTTGGGCACTTGGCCTTCGTTTTCGCCCGCCCCGCAACTGCGGGGCGGGTCTTCTATTTTTATTTAGCTTATGTTAAACTATATTTGGATATTAGGCGAATCAGTTCGCGGTTAACCTCTAATGTCAGCAAGACCACGATGGTAAGAACGATAGGAGGCGAAGCTTCGGCGGCCGAATTCTAGAGGTAGCGGCCAGGCCAGAATCAGGGCGGTTACGGCTTTCCTGAGCGTGCCACCGCGCCATTCTTAAAAATGAAGATACTTGGTACAAAATAGTAGGGAGATAACGTCTCCAAATACGATTCAGCTCTAAGAGTCCCGCAGTAGCGGGATCCCATATTTCTAGTTGAAGGGTCGGGATATTCAAGGGGCGGTGTTCCGGAAGCTATTTTGTATATTTCTGGGCGGCTCGGTGTGGGCTGGTCAGACTCCGTACGTCAACGGGAATGGCGACAACCGGAACCTCAACCTCAATACGCTCGCGAATGACTGGGATTCGAACTACGCTTTCGCCGCCGTCCGCCAGTCTCTTTATTCTCCCCTGGCTGGACCAGGGGAGTTTATTTTTAAGCGCATCTTAGTTCTGTGAACTATGCACTCTCAAAGAATTCTCGGCATCGACCCCGGCTTTGGCCGTATTGGTTATGGGGTTATTGAAAAACAAGAAACCCGCCTTCGCTCTGGTGGAGCTTCAGCGCGGCAAGGCGAGTGGCAGGCTGTCACTTATGGTT
>JAHFHV010000019.1 GCA_023246725.1 Candidatus Magasanikiibacteriota bacterium
CTGTCTCACGACGTTCTGAACCCAGCTCGCGTACCGCTTTAATTGGCGAACAGCCAAACCCTTGGGAGCTTCTCCACCCCCAGGATGCGATGAGCCGACATCGAGGTGCCAAACCTGGCCGTCTATGTGGACTATCGGGCCAGATCAGCCTGTTATCCCCGGAGTAGCTTTTATCCGTTGATCTTCCACCTTCCTATGAAGGATGGTCGGTTCACTAACTTCCGCTTTCGCGACTGCTCGAGTTGTTGCTCTTGCAGTAAAGCAGGCTTGTGCGTTTGCGCGTCCAGCTCGATTTCCATCCGAGCTAAGCCTACCTTTGTAAACGCCTCCGTTACATTTTGGGAGGCAACCGCCCCAGTTAAACTACCCATCAGCCACTGTCTTCTCTCCCGGATTCACGGGAGAAAATTAGGCATACAAAAGCTCAAGGGTGGTGTCTCATTGGCGTCCCGCATTTCTGTGGGACTCCCACCTACGCTCAACATGAACATTCGTATACCAATAGCAAATTGTAGTAAAGCTTCACGGGGTCTTTTCGTCTAGTTGCGGGTAGGAGGCATCTTCACCTCCCTTGCAATTTCACCGAGTCCCACGTTGAGACAGTCGCACTATCGTTATGCCATTCGTGCAGGTCGGAACTCACCCGACAAGGAATTTCGCTACCTTAGGACGGTTATAGTTACCGCCGGCGTTCATCAGCGCTTCAGTTCAGGGCTTGCACCCCTCGCCTTAACGTTCTGACACTGGCCAGGCATCACCCCCTATACTTCAGCTTACGCTTTTGCAGGGAGCTGTGTTTTTGGTAAACAGTCGCAGTGCGTCTTTTGTTGTACCCTGCACCACAAGGGTGCAGGGGGGCCTTATCCCGAAGTTACGGCCGCTGTATTGCAGAGTTCCTAAACGTGGGTTCTCTCGTACGCCTTCGTCTTCTCGACGTATCCACCTGTGTCGGTTTCCGGTACGGTTATGTACTGCTTAACGGCGCTGTGCTTTTCTAGGCACCACAGCCTCTCCCGTTGACTCCACCCGAAGGCTTCATCTTCATCTTGCGAAGCGTGTGTATTCAAAACACGCGGGAAATTTAATGATGCGCACACAGAACCAAACAATACACAGTGCAGGAATATTAACCTGCTCTTCCATCGGTTACGCCTTTCGGCCTGGCCTTAGGATCGACTAACCCTGGGGCGATTCTCGTTGCCCAGGAAACCTTGGATTTTCGGCGGATGGGATTCACACCCATCTTTTTGCTACTTATGCCTGCATTCTCTCTTCCTAGCGCTCCACCATGGCTCGCGCCTGTGGCTTCTGTGCTGCTAGGAACGCTCCTCTACCGCTCGCGCGCAGCGCGAGCAAGTCTAAAGTTTGTAAAGTGCAAAGTTTGTAAAGGCGTTCGCTCACGACTTTATAACTTTATAACTTTATAACTTTTCAAACTTGCTCGTGCCACGCACGAGCTCGCAGCTTCGGCACCATGTTTGAGCCCCGATACATTTTCGGCGCGAAAACTCTTGACCAGTGAGCTGTTACGCTTTCTTTAAAGGATGGCTGCTTCTAAGCCAACCTCCTGGTTGTATAAGAGTTAACACCACCTTTTACACTTAACATGGATTTAGGGGCCTTAGCTTGCGATCTGGGCTGTTTCCCTTTTGACAATGGCGCTTAGCCGTCACTGTCTGACTCCCGAGTTATAATCTACGGTATTCGGAGTTTGATTGAAAACGGTATCCCGAAGGACCCAATTCTCATCCAGTGCTCTACCACCGCAGGGATCACTCGAGGCTAGCCCTAGAGCTATTTCGAGGAGAACCAGCTATCACCGAGTTCGATTAGAATTTCTCTCCCATCCACAACTCATCACCGAGTGTTGCACGGCTCGTGTGTTCGGACCTCCCCCCTTCTTTCGAAGGGGCTCATCCTGGTCATGGATAGCTCACCCGGTTTCGGGTTATGTGCGTGCCACTATATACGCCCGTTAAGACTCGCTTTCGCTACGCCTCCACCCCAGAAGGGTTTAAGCAGCGACACACATCATACTCGCAGGCTCATTCTTCAATAGGAACACAGTTAGCCGCCGCATCTCGCTATGCTCGATGCGCCGGAAACTCGAAATTCGAATATCGAAACTCGAAACGCCACGTGGTGTTTCGGATTTCGGATTTCGTGCTTCGGATTTCCGCATCAAGTGTAACGAGATGCGGCAAGCCTCCTGCTCTTTGTAGGCACACGGTTTCAGATACTATTTCATCGCCCTCACCGGGCTGCTTTTCACCTTTCCCTCGTGGTACTTGTCCACTATCGATCACCAAAAGTATTTAGTCTTAGACCATAGTCGGCCCAGATTCAGACGGAATTTCACGAGTTCCGCCCTACTTAAGAAACGTACTTAGAGAACGATATTTTTTTCACGTACGGGACTATTACCGTCTATGGTAGTTCTTTCCAGAACTTTCCGTTAAAAATACCGCGTCTCTTCGGCCTAACAGGTAGCCGACGCGCGCTCTTACAACCCCATATACACAACGGCCTGTCCTTTAAATTACCGTTCAAAATTAATCTTACGATCAACCTCTTACGATAACAACATGTATATGGTTTAGACTGATCCCTGTTCGCTCGCCACTACTAAGGGAATCTCTGCGATTTCTTTTCCACTAGCTACTGAGATGTTTCACTTCGCTAGGTTTTCTTCGCACACCTATGTATTCAGTATGCGATACCCGCTCAAGCGCTTGCGCGCTGAGCGGGTGGGTTTCCCCATTCGGACATCCCCGGGTCAAAGCTTGTTTGGGAGCTCGCCGAGGCATTTCGGACCCTACGCCGTCCTTCTTCGTCTTTTGGTGTCAAGGCATTCACCGTGCGCCCTTGTTGAAATTGCGCACAACGAAAACACTCAGGAGTGCTTCGCTGTTCGTTTTGCATCACGCCACCCCTCTGCAAGAGATGAACGTAACACGCCATGAACCGTTCTGGTTCATGGTTCAGTTAATTGCATTACCTACCCTATTTGATTTTGATTGCTATTGAATTGTCAAAGTACTACGACCGTTCCACTCCCTAACTGTCATTTCGAGCGTAGCGAGAAATCTCTGTCCCAACTGTCACGGACAGGGATCCTTCGCTTCACTCAGGATGACAAACTGTAATCTGTGTTAAAAAACAAAGAACCGCTTGGGCAAGCGGCCAGTAACCTAAAAAAGGTTTTATGAACCACTTGGAAACTTTGAGTAAAAAATTGTTGTAGAAAGTAACATTGCTGTTAGTTAATCCCGCGAACGGGATCCCGATTCGGCATCGGGACTACTTAATTTACCCAGAGGTCCAAGTGGATACGACATGTATCCAAGAGGTTGGACGTGGTTCCGAGAAGTCGGGATTTTTATCGCTTGCGGATTATAACAAAGCCCTTGATTTGTGTCAAGGGCCTTGGTGGGGATAAAGTGGGGGTAAAAATTAAGCCCATTCTGCTATCAAGCTAGTCCGTTCTCTCTAACTTAATTGATATTCACTGTTTTTAATATACTGAAAAAAACAATTTGCGATACCACTACTATTGGCGTGTCTGCTTAAATTCCCATCATCAGTCAAAATACAAGCATTCAAAACTTTTGCTGTTTCAATTATGCCCATATCAGGAAAACCAAACCGAGCGAGCAGCGCAATATCCAAACTGAGTAACTCTACAAGAGGAGAATGCTTTTCTTGAAATCCTCTTAATTGTTCGACTACACAAGTAATATATTCAACAATTTGTGGATCTCTAATATCCATTTTTGACAAATTTGAGAACTCCGCTAAAATATGAGGTGTAATTATGATCTGCTTCTCAAAAAAACTAATTATTTTTAGTAGCAACTCATAATCTTCCTGGCTGTACTTTTCAGTACATTTACATTTAGCTAATGAGTCAATTTTAAAACCACCAATTAATAATAAAAGCAATAAATTGGTATCTAGTACCAATTTATTTTCTCCGAAAGTTTCGCGGTAACGTTGTACATCGGCAAGACTGTTCACACCGATTAGACAATTACTCTTTTCTAATTTTCATATAAATAACAGCTGCTGTGTTTGCGTCAATTTTAAATTCTTTATACTCTCTAGTTTTTTGAAAGGCAAATTGACCGACAACATCATAACTTAAAACCACACTAAAAAAATTCCCCTCCTCCAGAGGGACTACTTCCTCTATTCTGACTTCGCTGATTTGTTGGTTAGCCGCAACCATGACTTCTGACAGATGTTTAAATGCGGCCATTACTGCATCCTTCTGCGTTATCATAGTGGTAGTCATAATTAAATTAAAACCCTTTATTACCTTAAAATTAAGGGATTATCACATTAACACAGGAAGTCATTTGCGTCAAGCATTCGTGTATAGTCGTCTACAAGCAGTATACACGAAAAAATCTCAAAAGTAAAAGCTGTGTGGATAAATTAATTCACTCCCCTAAGCATAGGGCGTATAAAAATAAGATAAAAATCATTTCTTTGTCTTCTCCCAATCACTTAAAAACTTCTCAATTCCCTTGTCCGTGAGCGGGTGCTTAAACATCGCCTCCAGCACCTTAAACGGGTAGGTGGCAATGTGCACGCCAAGGAGAGCCAATTAACTCACGCTAAACTCCATTAAAGCTTTTTTAATTCCCCCATTTCACAAACGGCCAAACTGCGGCCGGAATAAATAGCGCGCCAGCCTCCTGTTTTAAATCCTGCTGGGTAATTACCATTGGCTGTTGGCACTCTGCGCCGTAATATTTTTTAAAATTTTTTATAGCCAAAGGCAATTTTGACGCGCTGACCCTAAACTTGGCTTCAATTGGCCAGAGCCCGCGCTCATCTTTTACAATAAAATCTATTTCTGATTTGGAAATGGTGCGATAAAAATGCGTGGCGTCAACTTTATCCATTTTAACCAATTCATTAAATACAAAATTCTCCACTTTCATTCCAGACAGCAAGCGGTATTCCTGAACCAACGCTTCACCCAAAACAATTTTAACAATGCCTAAATCAGCGGCGTAAACTTTAGGCATTTTGGATAATTCCTTGCGGATATTGGTAAAAAAAGGGCGGACGAAAGAAAAAATAAAGGTACCGGCTAAAATTTCTAAATATTTGCGCACGGTCTCTTGGTTAAGGCCCAAAGTAGCGCTAATCTCCTCGCGATTAACCAAATTGCCAGTCTGCGCCGCTAATACTTTTATAACATTATTAAAACCACTAATATTCTCCACCCGCAAAAATAGCGCCACATCTTTTTCCACGTACGTTTTAACAATGTCTTTAAGAATGGCCAAGCGCTTATCCCACGCAGCCTCTACCGCTACTTCCGGATACCCGCCCCAATTAATAAACTCCGTCAATTTAGTTTCCAGTTCAACCCGGTATAATCGGTAAAAATTCTCCAGCTCTGGGCCATACCGCAAAGACTGCGGCCGCGGTAATTTTTGTTCGGAGCGCGCCGCGAGGAATTCAGAAAAAGAAAACGGCGTCATTAAAAAATCAATCTTCCGTCCAGTTAAAAATTCGCTGTTAGCGGCAATGTCCAGCGTGGAGGATCCGGAAACAATCAGTTGCAGGTCTGCTTGGTGCTGGTCAAACACGCTTTTAAGAAACAGGCCGGCCTTGGCAATATACTGAAATTCATCTAAAAAAACAAACAGTTTTTTTCCCGCGCCCAATTGCCGCTGATCTTTTAAGAATTGGATAAATAATCTGGCATCCGCGTACATGGGGTTGTCTAAATCCTGATCAACAGAAAAATACGCTGTTTTGTCGCCGCGTGCCTTAAGCAGGTTTTCTAACTGACGCAGAAGGGTTGTTTTGCCGGTCTGCCGCGCTCCTTTAATAATCAAAATTTTTGGCTCCCCAATCCAAAGGGTTACTTTGTCTAAAATATCTCTTTTTACTAGCATAAGGCTAATTTTAGCCAAATTTATAAAACTTCACACTTTTTATATCATAATTATACTATAGTACTAGTATTTTTTAAAGTAATTAACTATACTTTATCAAGGCTTTGCTGTGGATAATAACAAAAACCTCGACTTTAACTCACGCTAAACTCCATTAAAGCTTTTTGAATCTTTTTTTCGCTCACCGCGAACCCGGGCATAAAGTCTACTTTTTCACGATAATCAACATCGCCAAAATAATCCAGCTGCATACGAAACAACTTCGGATTAAATTCGCCGGCAAACAGCGTTTTAGCTTGTTGGGAAATTTCCGCGCACGTAAAATGGTCTCTCAAAATAAAATACAAATCCACATAATCTTTCCACTTAGAGCGCTGGCCCAGCGCAAAGGCTTTCATAGCGGCCAGCGTTATGAGGCTCGGAATTTTTATGCTGCCTTCCAATGTATCCTCGTACGGAAGAGCGTAGGGAAAATTAAAAAAAGTTACCTTAACGGCGTGCGTAAAAAAAGTAAATTCGCTCTCTCTGTTTTTTAGCACCTTGTCAACTTTTACCACCCGCCTTACTTTTCGTTCCAAAAGCTTGCCGCGGAATTCTTTCTCAATAAACAAATCAAAATCAATCGACCGTCTATGGCCAAGATGAAGCGCGATAGCGGTGCCGCCGACGAGCCCATACTCTTTGCCAAATTTCTTTAAAAACGGCATCAACTCACGCTGTTCTTTTGACAGAATTTCCGTGTGGAGCATATTTATTAAAATAGTGGTTGAAGTAACGAGTTACTTCCGGAAAATAATTGGTCCGCCCCATCTCTGACTTTGGCGACTTGGCGCGAAAAATCTTGGCGACCTTTTTAATTCCCATAATTTTTATAAGTTCCTGCACGTCATCCCAATTGCCATAATTAAGCGTCCCCTCCACGATGCTCTCCGACCCTAATGCTCCAGCATCTTTTACCCACCACCAAAAATATTTGTGTTTTTTAGCGAAAGTAGCTAGAGTCATATGATTTCTGCCTTAATTATAGCACAAAAAAGGACTTTTGTCAAACAAAAAACACGAGACATGATACACATAAAACGATACAGTTTGCCTGTATCGTGTGTTGTTATACGTGAATCGTGTATCGTTCGTTCACCTTACTTCTTCGCCTTCTCCCCCGCCTCTCGGCCCACCGCACCGCCATTCGGCTCTGAGGCACCCGTAAACGCGGCGGGCAGGCAATCCTAACTACTTTTTAGCTTTAGCCCAGTCTGCAAGAAACTTCTCAATTCCTTTGTCCGTTAAGGGGTGTTTAAACATCGCCTCCAGCACCTTAAACGGGCAGGTGGCAATATGCGCGCCTAAAACGGCCGCGTCCGTTACCATGCGGGTGTCGCGCACCGACGCGACCAGAAGTTGTGAAGTAAAATTGTAATTTTTAATAATGTGCATGGCTTCCGCGATCATGGCCATACCGTCTTCCCCAGCATCCACCAGACGCCCCACAAACGGACTAATGAGCGTCGCCCCAGATTTAGCAGCGAGCAAAACTTGATTGGCCGAAAAGACTAAAGTAACGTTCGTCTTAATGCCTAACTTCCTAAATTCCTTCACCGCCTTTATCCCCTCACTCGTGCACGGCACTTTAACATGGATATTTTTATGCCAGGCGGCAAACTCTTTACCTTCTTTAATCATACCGGCGGCGTCCGGGCTCACGGTCTCGGCGCTAATCGGACCGTTAACCATTTTAGTAATCGCTAAAATGGTTTTTTTAAAATCCCCGCCTGCATCGCTAGGCGAAGCATTGCGGGCAGGCATCCCCGCTTGCATAATCAAAGTAGGATTGGTGGTCACACCATCCAAAATCCCCCACGACGCCGCGGTTTTAATTTCATCAAGTTTGGCTGAATCGATAAATAATTTCATACGATTTATGACGTTATACAACAACTAAACAGCTGATTCTTTGTTCTTTATAATCTTGAATGGAATACGCGCCACGGCCTGCCTTTAGCTCTTTTAAATAATTTAAAACTTCTTTCCGCACCGCTCCAGTTCCAATTCCAAAAACTATTTCAACAGTGCCGCCACTCACAATATACTGGTCTAAAAATTGATCAACTCTATCGCGCACATCTTCTACGCGCACACCATGCAAATCCAGCTTTGTGAATCGGCCGACAAGCTCCCCTCCTAAGGACCCTATTAACCGCAGACCTCTCTCTCCTTTTGGCGCTCCTTTGCGACGATCGCTCATAATTATAGTTTAAACATTACTTCTCTGTAGACTCTGCCAGCGACCGCTCCACGTAATAGAGCACCGCCGCCACCACAATGGTTAAAATAAACGCGTAGACAAATTTAGCGATTACGGTATTGCCAGCGCCCGGAATAAAAAATTTAATTAACGTGGTAATCGCGTCATTCCACGCTAAGCCGGCTACCAGCCCAAGCCCCGCGCCAATGTAGGTAAATAGGCGCTTCTTAACCACCTGCTCAGCGGTTTTAACAAGGCGAATGGTTTTTTCTTTATCGGGGAATTGGGCCATACGAAAAAAACTTACCCTACTAGTATACCATATATTTTTGGTGCTGGTGAGTTCGTTTTTTTCATCATACCAAAGTTTTTCTTGCGAGTAAAGATGTCTGACCCATAACCTTAGGGCTTTTTTCGTTTACAGATAACTTTGGCTTGCAGCTAGTAAAGCGGGCGGGCTTGATAATGGAAAGGATATTTTTCCTCAAAGGTGGCGGCTAGCTGAAGCAGAAATAATTTACATCCCACTAGTTTCCAGCAACCATTTATATATTGGTTTAATAATAATTGTCCTACCATCTATTCGACGTTCGTCTTCTTCATCTTCGGTAAGTACTAATCCTTCCGTTAAATTATATTCTTGTAGGGCGGCCAATAATCCACCGATCTCTCTAGCTGTATTGTCGGCATGGAGCAATCGGCACACTTGCACTGCACCAATAACCTTATTTTTTTGTCGTACGATAAAATCACATTCTTGTTTTTCCGAAAAATAGAAGACGTCATAGCTGCGTCTCGTGAGCTCATTTAAAACAACATTCTCTAATGCCCGCCCCTCATTGTCACCTGGAGACATGTTTACTTCTCTGTATATGCCTACATCGCAACTATAGACTTTATCCGGGTTATATATTTGTTGTTTAACGGAAAAGCTGTGTTTGTGGATATACGTAAATAAGAATGAGTCGCCCAAGTACGTAAGATAATTTTTTACGGTCATTATATTTTTCACCCTGGTCATGACGCTAATTTTTTTTAGGCTTAATGGGGTGCCAATGTGGGAGGTTAAAAAGGACACGATTTCACGCAGACTTGCTTCATATTTAATATGATGACGTAAAACAATATCCCGATAAATAATATTCCGCAGATATTCTTCCAGGAGTGGCCGAAATTTATTCTTGACTACCTCGGGGAAACCGCCGATCGTTATATATTCAACAAATGCATTTTTTACTTTTACTCTTTGTTCAACAGCCAATAAATCATTTATCCTCACGTCGTGGCCAAGGGAATAACGAATAAACTCAGAAAAAGAAAATGGGTATAATCGTAAAGGGAAACTTCGTCCCGTGAGCGCAGTACCAATTTCTTTTGATAAAAGAGAAGCATTCGAACCGGTAATGAAAATTTTATACTTCTTTTCTTCGAGGAGCCGATTGATGTATTTTTCCCAACCAGTTATATTTTGAATCTCGTCAAAAAATAGATATATCTTTGATGATTGTACGATTCCGAACAAATCCCCATATGCCTCCAACAGCATATCAAAATTTTTCACCGTAAAATTAAGCATTTTTTCACTTTCAAAATTTATATACAAAAAATCATTTTTATTGAGCACTAAGTCTTTTTTTATTTTTTTCCAGATCAACCTCATCAGATATGATTTGCCACACCGGCGCACGCCGGTAATAATAACCGCCTCATCAATGTGACAAATTTCCTCAAAACGCTTATCCAACAAAATATCACGTTCTATTGCTCCATCAGTTTGTTCAAAGATAGCTTTCTGTTCGACGATTATTTGTTTTATTTCTGCTAATTTCAGCATAAATAATAACTTAAAAAATAGATTATATTGGTATTATAATCTATTCTAAGATATATTACAATAGTGGTATAATGTGTGCCGCGGGAGAGACTCGAACTCTCATTCCCTTGCGAGAAACAGCTCCTAAGGCTGTCGTGTCTACCAATTTCACCACCGCGGCATGTAATCTAGTAAGCCTCGCGCCTATGTTTGACGCGCAAAATAAAAAGGATTGTAATAACCCTCGAGCGGTTAACATCAAAAAGAATACGGTAATCACCGACCCGAAAACGATACTCGCCCTGGGCTGAACCAGTAAGGCGCTTGGCAAAA
The DNA here is from genome assembly GCA_023246725.1 of Candidatus Magasanikiibacteriota bacterium. Lineage (GTDB taxonomy): Bacteria > Patescibacteriota > Patescibacteriia > Magasanikbacterales > GWA2-37-8 > SICD01. The sequence continues at coordinate 10,307 of JAHFHV010000019.1, forward strand.
CGGAGCGGATTCTGTTGCGCGGCAAAAAAACGTAATTTGCCCGCAATGCGGCGCGCCGCTATCTCATCAAGTGTCGCGAGGTCGGCCAAGGCCCTCGGCGCCATCTCTATCTGAAAAATCATATACGAACTAAAGACCAATCGAACGCAACGCTTGTTCAAGCGGGAGCGTCTTTCCTTCACGCACCTCGAGGCGGGCTTCAGCAACATCGGCCGCTAGTTTTTCCAGCACGGCGTCGCGCTTAGAAAGCGGTTTGACTTCAAAAAGCGGCTCGTTGCGGCTTAATACAATATACCGCCAGCCGTAGCGCCGCGCCTGAAGGGCGTGCTTAGCCATGTGCTGGCGGAACTCTTTAACGCCAATGAGTTTGGTAACCATAAAAATTTTATATAAAAAAATGGTGTACCGTAAGTGTACACCATTTAAAGGCCTTTGTCAAACGCGCTATCTCTTAACGAGAGTTAGGTTAAAATTCTATATAATTACCTGCTTCTTTTGGCAAATTGTGTTTTACGGCTCCTTGGTGGCGGCGCCGAATGGCTAGTATCAGGCGGTTTAGGCAAAATATAGCCGCCAATAATTTCTTGAAGGCGGGCGGCTTTTCCCAAATCTCTCCTCGCGTCAGTAATCTGGCTTGGAGTGTGCAAACGGCGCAATTTTTTAGCTGCGCTATCAATATGGCGGCTATTATCTGCCGCCACTAAAAGAGCTTCTTCTTTAAACCCTGATTCGGATACGCGCGTGGTTTCAAACAGTTTGACATCGTACTTCGCCAATTCTCGTAAATGATGCATGATATTTTCTGCCGCCGGCGTTTCTCCCCAAGCATCATACGACGCAATCGCTTGCTCAACAGTATGACGATCAATTTCCCTTTTTACCGGAGCGTTGGCCGCGTCATGCGCGTCAAGCGGCCCATAGGGCTGCCTGTTAAAAGCCAAACTAGCCATTTTGTCTACCAATTCCCCTAAAGCTTTGGCCAAATCAGTGGCCTTCTCTTCTCTTTCATCTTGAGCGGCTTCTTGTGCGTCGATAGCGAGAGCGCGCTGTGCCACTTTGTCTTTATAGCGATAGACTTGTTCGCGCTGCGCGCGCTTCTCTTCTACCGCCAACATCGCTTCTTTCATTCCGGCGGTAATTTGCGCGGCTAGCTCCACTGCTTTTTCAGCTTCGACACGCTCCTCTTTAATTTTAGCTTTTTGTTTCTCGGTAGCTTCAGCTGGGCCGGTTACAGCGTCTTTGGCCCTGCCAGCAATTTCAAGGGCGCCAACAGCGGCTAAACCCATTACACCTAATCCCATCGCTTTTCTTTTGTCCATACAATAAAATTAAGAACTGAATAGTACCTATATACTATCATCGACCTACAACCGAGTAAAGAGGGGTCTGGCAAGAGGGCCTACGACTATCGGTCTTCCCAAAAATACATGATTGTGGTACAGTAGAAAATGAAAAATTAGCTTCCTAACTAGCTACATATGGCAAAAGCATTAGGGTACAAAATAGAAGCGCTCAAAAAAGAATTTTACACTACCATTAAATTGCTCCGTCTGCGCGAGCTTAAAATTTTACTGGCTTTAGAAAAAAAACTGGACGCTCAAATAAAAAATCGTAAGAAAATTAAAACCTGACTATATGAATGTTAAAAAGGATTTATTGCGACGTGAATTAGGAATAGAAAGCGATCTGGATAGAGAATTAGAAGCTGCCGGAGAAGCAATTGCTAAGGAAGCCGAGGAAGAAGAGAGGCGGTTGGAAGAAGAGTGCGCGCAAATAGGCGGCTTGGCCAAACAGGTAGGAGGGGCGGTTGGGGACTGGGCTGATGAAATCGGCAAAATTATAACCGACGGACTGGCCGCGTTAAAATTATTAGGGAAAAAGTTGAGCGCTGGGTTAAGTGGTAAAACTGAAGCTGCTCCCGACCCTGTCGTGGATGGCCAGTTGGCTGAAATGGACGCGCTTATAGAGAGCGACCTAACCTTACAAGCAGAACTGGCAGCGGCCGGCAATCTACCGCTCGAAGAAATGGTTGCGCTTAAAATTAAATTAATGAAGGAAAAACTCCAACCACCTTCGGATCAACTCAATTAAAAGACACAAGACGCCTTGCAAAAGGCGTCTTGTTAATTTCTGCTTAATATATTTTTTTTAATTCCTAAACCCGCCACGTCCGCCGCCCGGGCCGCCGCGGCGCGGGCCGCGATCAAACGCCGGTTGTTCCACAAATCCATCTGGTTTGGGCAGAAGCTGTTTCATGCTTAAATTAATACGGCCCAAATTATCAATTTCTCGCACCAGCACTTTAACTTTGTCGCCGAGGCGGAGTACATCGCTGGGGCGGTTAGTGCGTGCCCAGGCAATTTCCGAAACGTGCACTAAACCATCTTGGCCCGGGAGAATATTCACAAACGCGCCAAAATCCTCTAAGCGTACCACCGTGCCGTCAAACGTTTCGCCGGATTGCACTTCGCGGGTTAAATCTTTAACCCACTGCACCGCTTTCTCCATGCCGGCGGCATCGTCGCTGGTCACAAACACGCGGCCGTCGTCTTCAATGTCGATTGAAACGCCGGTCTCGGCAATAATTTTATTAATCATCTTGCCGCCCGGGCCAATTACGTCGCGAATTTTATCCGGGTTAATAATAATAGTAACAATGCGCGGAGCAAACGGCGACAAATCTGGCCGCGGCGCCGCAATCACGCTGGTCATGGCATCTAAAATCTTCACACGAGCTTCGCGCGATTGCGCAAACGTCTCTTCAACAATATCCCAGCTTAACCCGTGCGTCTTAGTATCCATTTGCATGGCCGTAATGCCATCACGTGTTCCGGTAATTTTAAAGTCCATGCCGCCCGGTCCGTCTTCAATATCCTGGAGGTCGGTGAGAACTTTCCAGCGAACCCCGAGCGTAGTCGAGGGGGCAGTCGAAAGGCCATCAAGTCCTTCTGAAGCCAAACCCATGGCAATGCCGGCTACTGGTTTTTTAATTGGCACGCCCGCGTCCATTAAGGCTAAGGTTGAACCGCAGGTAGACGCCATGGAACTGGAACCGTTGGAACCTAACACTTCCGATACCACGCGAATAGCATACGGAAAGTCGGTTTCGGCGGGGAGTACTGGCTCCAGCGCGCGCTCGGCTAAAGCGCCATGGCCAATGGCCCGGTTGCCCGGTCCGCGCAGGGGGCCGGTTTCGCCGTAGGTGGCGGGAGTGTCGCTATAGTGATGCATGTAGCGCTTGGTGCCTTCTTCTTCCATGGTGTCCAAAGTTTGCACGTCGCCCGGCGCGCCCAAGGTTACTACCGAGAGCACCTGCGTGTCGCCGCGCTGGAACATACCCGAACCATGGGTGCGCGGCAAAAGCGCGGTTTCAATGGTTAAGGGGCGAACATCGGTCAGCTTGCGGCCATCCAAACGCTGTTCGTTCTTTAAAATCTGCTCGGTAATATATTTTTCCACGTAGGTTTTTACGCGGCCTAAAATAATTTTTGTGTGCGCCTCGTCAACGCCTTCTTTGGCAGTAAGCATTTCTTTAATCGCTTCGCTGAATTTGTCTACCATCGCTACCCGCTCCGCTCGCCCGGGCTTAGCCGAATCAAAAATCCAATCACTCACGTGGCTTTGTATAAACGCGTCCGCTTCTTTTTCTATGGCCGCGAGCGCCGCTTCTTTTTCCATTGTTTTAGCGCGCGGGTCAATCTTGGCTTGTCCGGCTTCGGACACAATCGTTTTAATAAACTGCATGAGCGGAGCCAAGGCTTCGGCGCCTTGCTTCATGGCCGCCATAATTTCGGCCTCGGGAATTTCTTGGCACTCGCCTTCTACCATCACCAGTCTTTCGGGCGTTCCGGCGATAATAATATCCCCTGCACCGGCTTCGCGCTCGGCCACGGCCGGGTTAACTTTCCAGGCTCCATTGACTTTGCCAATGCGAACGCCCCCAATGGGACCGGCCCAGGGAATGTTAGAGAGCGACAGCGCGATGGACGCGGCCACCAAGGCCGGAATTTGCGGATCATTTTCCGGGTCGTACGAAAGCGCCGTGAGAATCACTTGCACGTCACTCCGCATATTTTGGTCAAACAGCGGGCGAATGGAGCGGTCTACCAAACGACCGGATAAAATCGCGTCGTCCGTAGGCCGGCCTTCGCGTTTAATAAACCGGCTGCCTTTAATTTTACCGGCCGCGTACAATTTTTCCTCAAAGTTAACCATTAAAGGAAAAAAGTCAATTCCCTCGCGGGTCTTACCGCTCATTGTGGCGGTTGCCAAAATCACGGTGTCGCCATAGCGCACGGTGCAGGAGGCGTTGGTTTGCAAAGCAAACTTGCCGGTTTCCACGGTAAGGGTCCGGCCGGCCCAGTTAAGGGACCATTGTTTAATTGCCATAACAATTTTTTCTTTCTTGCCCTGTCGAATGACGGGGCCGAAGATGGTGCAAGAGCTTTAGACCTCGGAAAAGGTCTGGGTCCTTGCGCCAACTTCATTAATTAATTATTTTAAATCATGAAACGCGTTTCCACTGTCATCCTGAACCCCGCATTTGCGGGGTGAAGGATCTCTGTCCCGTTCAACTGTTGCGTTGTGAGAGTTGTTTAGACAGAGATTCTTCGTTTCACTCAGAATGACAATTGTTGACCACAATCGTTGACAGTGCTTACGGTCGCCGCATCACGCGTGGATTGTATCGTTTATCGTAGATAAGAAATTTATCTTTCGCCTGGCTCAAATCAACAAAATCATCCGCCGCTTCAATTAGCTTAGTGGAAGCGGTTTCGCCAAAGGCCATTACTTCCGCCTGTTTGCCCTGGTTCAAACGAACATAATCAATCAGCGGCACATAATCGCCGTCGCCCGAAACCAGCACGATTGCGTCGAGTGTTTGCGCCAAACGAATAACATCCACCGTGAGCCCCACATCCCAATCGGCTTTTTTTTCACCCCCAAAAAAAATCTGCAGGGGCCGCTCGCGGGTTTCAATTCCCAGACTATTTAGGGCGTCAAAAAACGGCTTTTCTTCCTGGCTTTCCGTGGAAACCACATACGCAATCGCCCGAATAAGTTTGCGACCCGCGGTGGCCTCGGTAACAATATTTCCAAAATTAACCTTTTGGCCAAACAAATTCTTGGCGCTGTAGTACATGTTCTGCACATCAATAAACACCCCCACGCGCTGGTCCGGGTGTTTTAACGGGTGCATTATTTTATTCGTGGCCGGCTTCATGGTCTTTTCCAATTACCTCGGCTTCTTCCTCCGGAAGTTCGTCGTCGAGTACGGCGGCCGCGGCGGCCCCGGGTTTGGCAATAAGCCGGGCGGCTTTGAGTTTTAATTTTTTAATAAGCTGTTCGTAGCTTTCCACGTTCTCCTTTTTAAGATAGCGGAGTAAACTGCGGCGGCTGGAAACTTTGCGGAGGAGTCCGCGCCGAGACGAGTGATCTTTAGGGTGGAGTTTAAGGTGCTCGCTTAACTCCTCAATTTCGGCCGACAGAAGCGCGATTTGCACTTCGCTGGAACCAGTATCGCCTTCGTGGGTCTGATACTTTTTAATAATTGACTGCTTTTTTTTAGGGTCCATCATACAACATGCGTAGAAGTAACCGGGCTATCCCAGAGCATGCGTCTTGGAAGTCCGGACCCCTTTTTATAGGGGATAAATTAAGCCTTTAGAGGATACCTTAAATTAAAAAAGTTGTCAACCCCCACCGGTAAGTTTCTTAAATATTAAATTCGTAAGGCCGTAAGAAGACAGCACGACAATCATCCCGATCGCCGCGGCCGTGAGCGTGTCTTTGGCTTTACTGCTTAATTCTTCATTTCCCCGCGCCGTCATCCAGCGGATGCCGGCATACAGCATCATGCCTAAAAATATAATCCCGAGAAGAGATAACGCGCCCACCACCACCTGGTTGACGACACTAAAAACCGTGGTGCTTTGGTTATAACCCAAAGCCGCTCCAGTCTTGGCAACGCCGTAATCCGAATTAACCGCCACAACGGGGGCGGTTGAAAAACAAAATAAAACTGAAAAACTAATTAAAAATCCAAACAAACGTGTGCGCATAATATCAATAGTATAACACAACTTGATTATTTCCTCAAAATAGGGTAAGATACTGCTGTTTTGTCCCCGTAGTTCAACGGATAGAATGAAAGCCTTCCCCGCCAGAGGCGGGTCCGCCTTTGGCGGATAAGCGTCACGATGAAACAAACTGACCCTGTAGTTCAATGGATAGAATAAGAGCCTTCTAAGCTCTGGATCTAGGTTCGACTCCTAGCAGGGTCACCTGGAGTTATATGGTGCCTATAGTGTAATGGTTAGCACGAGAGATTGTGGATCTCTCAGCATGGGTTCAAATCCCATTAGGCACCCAAAACTGCCCCTGTGCATAAAAAATTGACGTAATCTATTTTTTATGTTATTATTACCATGTGCTTGTGGGGCGTCAGCCCTATTCGGCTAATACTTAAGCCGAAGGCAGGCACGACAAAAACACCGCTCTACAGCGGTTTTTTTGTTCTTCAGTCTTCTGCTAGATTTCCCTTTGCCATTGAGATGAGCTTAATATCACGATAATAACTCGTGCGCCAAGCTGGCATAACACTCCAAAAATGTTTTTGTCCATTGCCTATCTGCCGCACAATTACTTTTACTCTGAAGTTGCTAATAATAGCAACAAACCCCCAATACCTAACAGTTGTTGTTTCCTCAACAGTTTTCTTAAATTTCTTTTTCCAAATAGTCGTGAGACTTTCGTCATATTCCTGATAGGTGGCTGAGATCTCTATGATGGTTTTAGCTTTTGCCAACAGCTTAAATTTAGTTATTTGGTCATTTTTGCTTCGCTCGCGCCTGCTGCTTTTATAAAGCAAATGGTTAAATCCTTCGGCTGTAAAATGTACCGGCTCATAATTCAAAGCGGGACAACGGATAGTCCGTGCTTTTTTATAAAAATTATCGGCATCTTCCCGTAATTTATCGTAGTTTGAAATATCTTGCATATCTACGCTCCATATAAGAAAATTACCTAACATTCGGCCAAACAATAGTTTTCTGTTTGAAAAAATAGTACGAGATAAAAGCGGTGATATACTCCAAAAATCCGCGACCAAAACGATGTCGAAACCGCCGTCCAGAAAACGTAACTCTGGATCGGGAAGCAAAAATAATCTTTCCCAATTTCTGCACTCGCCAGCTTAAATCATTATCCTCCAACGCGTCCATGGCGGGGTTAAATTCACCGGCCGCAAAATAGGCGTTACGCCGAATGGCAAAATTAAAACCCGGGAGCCAATAATGGCCAAAAATCAGCCGGTAACCAACCGCGGAGAATGGCTGAAGACAATTAAAAATAAAATTCGTGAGTGGGCCGCAATCATTAATTCTAGCTGGACCGGCCACGGCCACCCTGCCGGTCGTTTCAAGACGAGCGGCCATAGTTTCAATCCACTCCGGCGGCAGCGCCGTATCAGCATCGGTAGAAAAAATAATGTCGCCCGCCGCGGCTCTAAAACCGGCGCGGCGCGCGGCGCCGCGCCCAAGGCGAAACTCGGGGATAATTTTTAAATTAAGCTGATTAAAAAAACTGCGCGCCACGGCGGCAGTTGTATCGGTGGAATTATTATCTACCACAATTACTTCAAACGTCCGGCTGGTGTTTTGACATGCCAACGATTCTAAACAGCGGGGTAAAAGAACTTCTTCGTTAAAGGCCGGGATGACGACAGAGATCATATACAAAAACGATACACGATACACACAAAACGATACAAGCCGATGTGTATCGTTGTACGTGAATCGTGTATCGTTAAGGATTATTCTTAAATAACCCGCCAAAAAAATTCTGGGTTGGGGTGCGCGCCCCGCCGCCAGTAGAATAGCCGCGCGCCAAATTAGCCGCAAAAATAGTAAGGGAATACGCCGAAAGCACAATAATGAGCCCAATCGTCGCGTTCCGAATTGTGGTCTTGGCGCCGGTTACTTGTTCTTCATTGCCACCGGCCGTCATCCACATAAAACCGGCATACACATTAAGCCCAATTAGCACGAGGGTGGTAAAACTTAACAGCACCCGAATAATTAAAACTATCGTGACGCGCGGGTCAACCGGCGTTCCCATAGCCGCGCCGTTTTGCCCGGCCGCCGCCTGGAGCTGTTTGCCAATTTCCGCGCTGGCGTCAGTTTGCGCCCGGACAGGCAGAGCGTGACTAATTAATAATGTCAGTGCGACCGCAATGAGTGTGGTAAAAAAAATTCTTTTGAAGAACATAAAGATTATTTGGTTTTGAGTTACATAACAATGTCCGAGACCTCTCTTCCCGTTCTCTCCTTTGCGAAGGAGAGAAGGAATCGCGAACCCTCTCCTTGGCAAAGGAGAGGGCAGGGAGAGGTCTGTCTCAACTACGGATTAATAATTTGATACCAATTATTCTTAAACTGCGTGCCAAAACTGCTCCAAAAGCCTTTCGCGCCCACGTCGCCGCCAATGGCGTTGCTTTGCCCGCCGGTAGACGCGGTAATGGCCACTAAAACAAAAATAGTAATGCCGTAGGCCGCGAGCGTAATTACGAGGCCAATGGTAGCACGTTTTAAGATATTAGTCGCGTTCGTTACCTGCTCTTCATTCCCTTGGGCCGTCATCCACAAAACGCCGGCATAAATCGTCAGCCCCAAAAATATGGTGCCAACCAAAGACAGGACGACTTTAATAACCCGGCCCACCGATTCGGACAGGGTGGTGTCGGTTACATTCGTGGAATACCCGGCCGAGCCGGCAATTTTTCCGGCCATGTCGCTGGAACCAGGGCCAATGCCAATATCCGGCCCGGCCAAAACTGGCGTGGCTGATAAAAATATTGCTAACGTCAAAATCGCTAGCCAGTTTGAATAAATTTTTAAAATTTTTTTTGTCATACCAATTAATAACAGCACACCTGGCTCTTTTGCAGGTCTTCGTTCCAACAATCAGTATCCAGTTTGGTTTTTTCCGGCGGGACACACGGCCCTGAAAAACACTTGCCTTTCAAATCATTAACGCAACTTTGCAGTTTAGTCTTGCCACCGCCCGGCGCGGACGCCCCTGTTCCCGCTCCGCTTAACCGGCTGGTAACAAAGAAGGTAATGGCGTACGCCGCCATGGTAATAAAAAGTCCTATGATGGTGGCTTTAATTATTTTTTGGGCGGTTTCAATCTGCTCTTCTTTGCCGCTCGCCGTCATCCATAAAATACCGGCGTAAATGGTTAAGAGTAAAAAAATCGTGCCTACCAAAGCCAGCGCGCCTTTGACTACTAAACCGATTGTACTGCTTAAGTCGCGTTCCAGGCCGGTGGTCTGATTGTTAGCGGCAATATCTAAATTCCAAGCGGCTTCCCTAAGCCCTTGCGCCAAAACGGTCGCGGGCAGAATAAGGAGAAACGAAATAATGATAGTGGTAATTTTATATTTCATAATTTTATTTACTGCAACACATAAAACTGGTATCTGGGCCGCAACTGCTGCCCACAATGGCGGTGCCATTGTTGTTTCCGCAGTCGGTAATTTTACGGCAGGTGCCCTTGGGCGCCTGCGGTTCTTGACCGCACACCACGGCTCTGGGCGGAGTCCCTCTTAATGGCGGACCTTCGCCCACGGTTTTTAATCGCGCCGTAATAAAGTACGTTATGGTGTACGCGGCCATGGTTATGCCCACCCCAATTACGGCCGCGGTAATTATTTTTTTAGCGCTTTCTACCTGTTCTTCCTTGCCGCTCGCTGTCATCCATAAAATGCCGGCGTAAATAACCAACACCAAAAACCCCGTGCCAACAAACCCCAGTACGCCTTTGACAATTGATGCAATCAAACCGCTTAAATCTTTAGTAAGCCCTGGGGCATTGGGGTTGTTAGCGGTCGCCTCGCCAGCCGCACTGTCCAGCAGGCTGGCCGATGTGTTAAGCGCGGTCTGGGCAAGCGCTGGAGCGACGTTTGCCAATAGCACAACAATCAGACAGGCCGTGACAAAAAATCGTTTCATATATTTATTGTGTGCATCGAGAAATTTCCGGCGTGCATTGGCTCTGACAGCTACTCACGGTTTTAAATTCTTTCGTAATGCATTGAGTGCAAGTTTCGTCGACATTATCGATGTTAACATCTTTACAGTCCTGGGGACAAGATTTTTTAATGCATACAGCCTGACAGTCTTTGCATGTAACAGTAACGCTGGCTGGTTGCGAAGGAGCGTTCGTCGTCTCACCCACTAAATTACTAAACACAAAACTGGTAATGGCATAGGCCGCCGCCACAATTACAAGGCCAACCGCCGCCGCTTCTAAAATATCTTTGGCTTTGGTTACCTGCTCGCTCTTGCCCATGGCCGTCATCCAAATAAAACCGGCATACAAGGCTAAAAGAAAAAATACCACGCCGAAAAGCGATAAAAACACCGCCACCACGCTCCCCACAATGCTGGGAATGTCGCTGCCGCCGGCCACACTCTTAGGCAAAACCTCGCCGCCATTGTTCACGGCGTCAAAAGTCGCGTCCAGCCCATAATGCCCGGCGCCAGCGTTTTGGGCCCACGCCGCGGCCGGCATCAGCATAGGCAAACAACTGATGAGAATGAAGAATTTTTTAAACATGTTATCTAAAATTATAATACCCTTGCGTAGTGGCATCCACTAAGCTGCCAATTACAAACGTGGCAATGCTGTAGGCCATTAAAATAATCGCCAGGCCGATAACGCCGGCCCCCAGCCACTTTTTAGCTTCGCTCACTTTTTCTTCGTTCCCCCCGGCGGTCATCCAAGTTAGCCCGGCGATGATAATTATAACCAAGGCCACAACGCCCAGCAGGCTAATAATAACCCGGATAATGCGGGCTGTGCTGACGCGCACATCGGTATTGGCGAGTCCGGTAGCCGCGCCATAGCTAATACCGAGCTGTTCATCGGTAATTGTGCCGCCCGGGCTGGGGCCGCCCGGACCGGGCAACCCTTGGGCCAAAGCCGGCGCGGCCGCGCTTATCATTATCCCAAACATTACCACAAGCACCATTAATCGCTGAAAAAAAGAAGACATACTGAAGATTAAAGTTATCAAAGGAAAAGGCCAAAGGTTGGCCAATTGTCATTCCGAGCGTAGCCGAGGAATCTCGCCAACGTTACCTCGCGAGATTTCTCCACTTCGCTCTCCCGCATGTGCGGGTTCGCTACGGTCGAAATGACAGACGCAAGCCCATCGAGGGCCGCCTTGAGCACAAAACTGAAAGGCCGCCCTCGATTGCTTGAAAATATACTAATACTATGGTGTTTGCGTAGTGGCTGATACCAAATTGGTAATAACGAAACTGGCAATAGCGTAGGCAGACAAAATAATTGCCAAACCAACAATGCCGGCAAAGATCCACTTTTTGGCTTCGCCGACTTTTTCTTCGTTGCCGCCAGCGGTCATCCAGGTGAAACCACCAATGAGAACGATAACCACGGCCACGATACCCAAAAGGCCCATGGCCACGCGGATAATGCGCGCTACCGTAACGCGAACGTCGCTAATTCCCAAACCAGCTTCCTCGCCCAGCGTAACACCCTTAACTTTTAACATATCATCGGCCGTTACGGTACTGGTGGGAGCCGCCAAGGCTGGCGCCGCCGACAAGAGCATGGCGCCCATCGCTACCATGGACATAATTTTTTGCAGCTTAATCATAGTTTCACCTCCCTTCGATATTGTTTGATCATATTACATTGTTATTATGATTACATTGTTACACAACAACGTTGTCATCCTGAGCGCAGCGAAGGATCTCTGTCCGTTATCTCCCAATATAAATCTTTCCACTGCGGATTAGTTTGTTCAATGAGAGCGATCTTCTTTTTCCGTACCCAGCCTTTAATTTCTTTCTCTCGTTTAATGGCCGCGTCAACATGTGTAAGCCATTCGTAATACACTAACTTTTTAGTTTTATATTTTTTGCTGAAGCCATCGTTTACTTCGTCTTTATGTTGTTCGACTCGTTCTACCAGATCATTCGTGACGCCGACGTACAGGACGCGG
>JAHFHV010000020.1 GCA_023246725.1 Candidatus Magasanikiibacteriota bacterium
TCCTCATCGAGACACTCGTTGAGCTTGGCGCCGACGTGCGCTGGAGTAGCTGTAACATTTTTTCCACGCAAGACCATGCCGCTGCCGCCATTGCGGCCGCGGGCGTGCCGGTCTTCGCTTGGAAAGGTGAAACCGAGGAAGAATATTGGTGGTGCGTGGAAGAAAGTTTAAAATTTTCCGAAGGACGCGGCCCCAACATGCTGCTCGACGACGGCGGCGACCTCACTATCGTCGTTCACGAAAAACACCCCGAAATTCTTAAAGAAATTAAAGGCGTTTCCGAAGAAACTACCACCGGCGTGCACCGGCTGTATGAAATGATGAAAAAAGGCACGCTCGGCACAGTGGCCATCAACGTCAACGACTCTGTCACCAAATCTAAATTTGATAACAAATACGGCTGCCGCGAATCGCTCGCGGACGGAATTAAACGCGCCACCGATATTATGATTGCGGGCAAGGTGGTAGTGGTCGCCGGGTTCGGCGACGTGGGCAAAGGCTGCGCCCAAAGCATGGATGGTTTTGGCGCGCGCGTACTCGTCACCGAAATTGACCCTATTAACGCCCTTCAAGCCGCCATGGAAGGTTACGAAGTTACCACCATGGACGAAGCCGCCGCGGTTGGCGACATTTTTGTTACCGCCACCGGCTGTTGCGACATCATCACCGGCGAACATATGACGGCAATGAAAGACGGCGCCATCGTCTGCAACATCGGCCACTTTGATTCGGAAATTGATGTCGCTTGGCTCACGAATCAACCAAATATTAAAGAGGAAAATATTCAACCGCAAGTGGACAAGTTCACCTGGGCCGCCTCCGCTACGGCTTCGGCGAGCCAAAGCAAATGCTTAATTCTCCTCTCTCGCGGTCGTCTCGTCAACCTCGGCAACGCCCACGGCCACCCCAGTTTTGTGATGAGTACATCGTTCACCAACCAAGTGCTCGCCCAGCTTTCACTCTGGACTGAAGGGGATAAATATGAGAGTGGAAAAGTCTACACACTCCCCAAAGAGTTAGATGAAGAAGTGGCGCGCCTCCACCTGCCCAAGCTCGGCGTTAAATTAACCACCCTGACAAAAAAACAAGCCGACTATCTTGGCGTGTCGACGAACGGGCCATTTAAACCGGATCATTATCGCTATTAAGCTAAAAACCTATCAAATTATGGCCAACAAAGAACGGGGTGAAAAAATAATCGTTGAAGACCGAAGCGAAAAATATTTCCAAGACCAACGGCCGGGACTACACGAGCTATCGCCTGATGGTTTGCGATTGGCAATTTACGACGCGATTAAAGACGCCTACGGAGTTGAACTGGAACCGATTGACTTAAAAATTCTCGTCAACATCTACCGCGACCCCAAGCTCGACGGCGCGCAAACAGAAGCCAAGCTCGCGCAGCGTTTTCCCGAACTGCCAAACGTGGCCGATACTATCATCGAATATATCATAAAAATAATCGGTGCAGACACCGACAAACAAAATTAACCTCGGCCAATCGCCGCGCCACTCACCAACGAGTCTCTATGCCAACAAAAAACTTCCGCCTCGCCATCGGCGTTTTTATTATCGGCCTGCCCGCCTATCTCATTCGCTTCCGCCTCGGCCCATTGCCCTCCACGCTTCTTGAACTCAATTTCGGTATTTTGTTTTTAGTCTGGCTCATCAAATATGCGCGTCAGGACTACACGTATCTCAAAATACAAATCAAAAATCACAAATATTTTTTTAATATTTTTTTAATATTTTTTATATCTTCAATCGTCTCAATATTTGTCTCCGACATGTGGTACTACTCTCTCGGCCAATGGCGAGCCTATTTTTTGGAGCCGATGCTGGTATTTGTGATGTTGATTGGCCACACAATCTCGGCAAACCACCCCTACCCCTCCTTGGAAAGGAGGGGATGTGCGTTGTCCCCTCCTGCCCGACCTGCCCGCAGTACTCGCTCCAGCGAGGCAGGCGGGGGAGGGGTCGGCCTCAAGGCCGGAGGTGGTGGGAGCAACCAGCTTTCAACCACCGACCTCATCTGGTTTCTCGCCCTATCCACCCTCAGCATTTCTTTATTTGGCATCGCCCAGCGCTTCACCGGCTGGCACATTGGCAATGTTGATTGGATTGCTTTAGAAACCGGCCGAATCACTTCGTTTTTTCTCTCCCCAAATGCCGTTGGACTTTTTCTCGGACCAATAATCCCCCTCATTGCCTATTTACTAATAAAAAATCGGAGCCACAATCCGCGACGCAATTTTATCATTTATCATTTATCATTTATCATTTGCGCATTAGCACTCGTTACCCTCCTCCTCACCAAATCCCTCGGCGCCATTCTAGCCGTTGCGCTCGGAATACTTTTGTTCGCGTATCTCGTTGGCTACAAAAAAACCGCCCTTATTACTGTCCTTATCGTTGGTTGCTTAGTGCTTAGTACTTATCGCTTAGGACTTCTACAAAATAAATCTCAATCACTCGCCAATCGCCTCACCCTTTGGACCTACTCCTGGCACTATTTAACCGAATCACCAAAAAACTTCGTTTTTGGCACGGGAATACGCCAATTTTTCCGCAAGATTCAAAAACCCTATTACGACGTCCACAAAATGGAGCGTCTCATTTACCCGCACAATATCTTTCTCAATTTCTGGACCGAAACGGGCCTTTTCGGAATGCTCTCATTCACGACTCTGTATTGTTATTTGTTACGTGCTACGTGGTACGTGTATATAAAATCTGATAAAATACTAGGTGCCAGCCTACTCGCCGCTCTCATTATCATATTAGTTCACGGCCTTATTGACGTGCCGTATTTTAAAAATGATTTGGCGATGCTGTTTTGGATACTAACAGCTCTGGTAGTTACAAATGAAAATACAATCCGAACCAACGAATCTTAGCCGAATCCATGAATATCCTAATAATAACAAATTTTATACTTTTATACACGGAATCGCATTTGTAATATTCGGATTTTTGTAGATTCGGATCAAAATTCGTGGATTAGGATTACATAAAATTATGTTCTTCCTCTACTCTCTCCTCACCGCCCCCGGCGTCGTCGTCCATGAAATTGGCCACTTATTTTTTTGCTTGCTCTCGGGAGTTAAAATTTACAAAATAAAATTGTTTCAATTCAATAAAACCGTGGCCGGATTTGTAGAGCATGAGGAGCCGCGGTATTTTATTCAGGCGGTGCTTATTTCATTTGGCCCCCTTATGGTTAACACGCTTTTAACTTTATTTTTATTCGCTAAACTCACACCTAACTATCCGGCGTGGTTTACGTCCATCTGGACAGGCCACGACCTGTCCCTATTGTGGCTTTGGTTAGCTATCGCGGTTGGCCTCCACGCCATTCCCTCTACCGGGGACGCTAAATCCCTCCTGCAAACCACCAACGGCCGGGTGCTCAAAAATCCGCTTATTCTTATTGGCTACCCCTTTGTCCTCCTCCTCTATATTTTAAATCTCCTCAAACGCATTCACTTTGACTTTGTCTACGTCGCCATCCTCTTCTGGCTGGGACGGTTCTATTTAAAGGTATAAAAAACGAGGCCTTTACGGCCCCTGTTTCAATTGTCATCCCATTGATCTCGCAATATCTGTACCCGCTTCCGCCAATCGGCGGATGGCAATACCCCCTTGAGGGGGTCGTCCCGCATTGTGCGGGCGAGACGGGGGGTGTGAGACCCGTTGCGCCGCTTGCGACCTAATCCTTAGAAATTTTCTTAAGCCCTCTATCATTAAGCGTAAGAACCAACAGGGCGGTAAGGGTACTGCCAACGGCCAAAATATAATAGCCCACGCCCACGGCCATGCCCACGGCCGCCGTAAGCCACAAGCCCGCCGCGGTAGTTAAGTTCTCCACATGGTTGCCTTTATGGAAAATAAGGCCAGCGCCTAAAAAGCCAATGCCAATAACAATTTGCGAAGCCACGCGGGCATTCTCGCCCACAATAAAGGCGTTCATAGATAACACGGTAAACAAAGCCGCGCCACCGCTTACCAAGGCGTAGGTGCGCGGACCCGCTGGCTTGCCTTGCCGTTCCCGTTGCCAACCCACCACGGCGCCAAGGGCAACGGCAACAATAACTTGCGCGAGAAAATAGAGTTGTTCCATAAAGTTTGATCCAGATATACAGATAATCCAGATTTTCAGATAGACAACTGGCATCCGGACAATCTGGATTATCTGGAAATCCGGATACAACATAGTATATCACACAATTGACCTGGCCGCATATTTTTGGTATACTATAACAGTTTTTAAAGTACAAAGTTCATAAAGTTATAAAGTAACTGTCGGCCAATTTGGCCCTTTATAAACTTGATAACTTTACAAACTTTTAACTGAACACGGGCCCTTAGCACAGCTTCCGCCAGAGGCGGACCAGCCTGTGGCTGGGGTAGTGTGAACGATATGTTTTCTGTCTATTTTCTACAAAGCATAAAAAATAGAAGGTATTATACTGGAGTAACAGAAAAAGAACCCGGGCAACGAACCAAGGAACACAATAGCGCCTCAAACGAATGGACCAAACACAATGGCCCGTTCAAGCTAGTTTACTTTGAAACGTATTACTGCAAAACAGATGCAATCCATAGAGAAAATTTTTATAAATCCGGCTTTGGCAGAAAAATCCGCAATATAATTTTACAAACAATACAATAATAATGGGCCTGTAGCTCAGTGGTAGAGCAGTGCTTTTGCAAAGCAAAGGTCAGCGGTTCAAATCCGCTCAGGTCCACAAATCACTTGCTTTAGCTCTTTTTGATTTTTTCTTACGCCTGGTATATACTACTTTTAAACCCGAAAAAAGGAGAAAACAATGGACATCCGAAAACTTGACCTGCTTGGCCCTCGCGCCCCCTGGTTCACCGACCACAGCCGCCACGGCGGAAGGGAACACTATCTTGGGGTCATGGGCTGGCGCTGTGCGTGTGGTGAGTGGGTCAGTGATCTCGACCCGCTGTCCCTGCCCCCGCCCCTGCCACCAGTGACCATGCCGGAGAGGGACAAAGATCCCCGCCGACTGTCCAACTGGGCCGTGGGCACGATCGGGTTCCTGCTAGCCGTACTGCTCATAGCCCTTGAGTTTCTCATCTCCAAACAGCCCTGGGGCAACTCGGGTGCTGGCACAGGGCTAAGCCTGCTCGTGTTCCTTGGCTATGTCACCCTCCTCATCGTCATCTCTGAACTGACCTTCGAGGAATGACTCCATCTCCCTCCCGCCCTCCGCAGGGAGGTCTCAAGACCTCCACTGCTCCCAGTGCCTAGCCGTTCGCCGCTAGTTACCGGGAGAGGTCTTGAGAAAAATAATACCACCTCCACCACGGAGGTGGTATTAGTTGCCAAGCCCCAAAATTTCTGTTATCATAATCGGACTGTATGAATCTCCCCAACCACATTGCCATTATTCCGGACGGCAACCGCCGCTGGGCCAAAGACCGCGGACTCCCGAGCTTTATGGGCCACCGCGCCGGCGCCAAAACCACCGAGGCAATCTTAACAGCCGCACTTAAAGCCGGCCTTAAACACCTCACGTTCTGGGGGGCATCCATTAATAACGTTACCAAACGGGACACTGCCGAGGTCAAATTTCTCTTCAAACTCTTTACCACCTACTTTAAAAAAATCGCCAAAGCCAAACTGGTGCACAAGCACAAAGTACATATTAACGCCTTTGGCGAGTGGGATACACATTTTCCGGCCGAAACCAAAGCGGCCTTAAAAACCGCTCTGGCCGCCACCAAAGATTATAAAAATTTTCAGCTTACCTTCCTTTTGGCCTATAACGGCACCAACGAAATGCTTCGGGCGGTACAGGCGATTGTTGCCAACACCCCCCCGAGCCCCCCTGGCCGGGGGGAATTGGAAATCATTACCCATGAGATAATCAAAAAACACCTGTATACCAAAGATTTACCCCCCGTTGACCTTATAATTAGGACGGGAAACGACCCCCACCTGTCTACCGGCTTTATGATGTGGGACGCCGCCGATGCGCAGCTTATGTTTAGCCAAAAAATGTGGCCGGATTTTAGCGAGAATGACCTGGAGGAAGCTTTAAAGGCCTACCAAAACGGCGAACGGCGGCTCGGGAAATAGCCCAACACCCCCACTACCCCCCTGTGAGGGGGGATTTGACGAAATCTGTCTAAATCCCCGCCGGCAAGCGGGCTCACAAAATCTGTTTAAATCAACCAATAGTAGTTATCCACAGCTTTGACCACTACCGGTAGTATTTGCGATATGCTATACTACTAATCCCTGGACCTTTCACAACGCGCTTGTCATTCAGTTGTGGCAAGCACTCTCATACTACTCCGGTATGAGATTTTTAATCTCTATTTTCTCTCCTCTCTATAGGGGAGAGACACAGAGAGGGGTATTGATCGCGGAGCGCTGGACATCTCGAGACGAATGGTTCCTCACCACAAGCAGAGGGGCCCTTCAGCTACGAAATGTCTGGCGCCTCGTGATTAAAAACATTTGTTCATTTGTCATTCCGACCAATCTCGGTCTCACACACTTGTCATTCTGAGCGAAGGCTCGCGCCGAAGTCGAAGAATCTCTGTCCGGTCATCACTCACTGACAATGTAACAACGACGTTGCGATAGAGATCCTTCACTGCGTTCAGGATGACAGAAAGACGTTCGCCGTCACTTACTAATAACCAATAACTATTTACTAATTACCAACAATATGGGGGCGCTTACCAAAATAAAAAAACGCGACGGTAGCATGGTGGATTTTAACGCCGAAAAAATCGGCGTAGCCATTAACAAAGCTTTCCACGACGTGCGGAGCGTGGCTGACCCAGGCGTAATTAAAGGGTTGACCGACTCGGTAGTGAAGACCGTGGAAAAATTTTTTCCCGAAATGCCCCCGGCCGTGGAAAATATTCAAGACTTTGTGGAGCGAGAACTCATGGAGCACGGTTTTTATGACGTGGCCAAGGCGTATATTCTCTACCGCTATGAGCACGCCAAAGAACGCGCTGAAAAGAAAAAACAAATTTTAGAAAAAATTGAGAAAAATGCTTTAATGATCACCAAACGCTCCGGCGCCAAAGAGGCTTTTTCGCTGGACAAACTTCGCCGCTCATTAAGCTTCGCCTTAGCGGGGCTCGAGACCGCTGTTGACGGCGAAGGAATTTTAAATCAATGCCGCTCGGAATTATATGAAGGCATTAAAACCGGCGACATTGGCCGCGCGCTGATTATGACGTCCCGCGCCATGATTGAGCAGGACCCAGCCTACGCCAAAGTCGCCGCGCGCCTCCTCCTCTACATTAATTACAAAGAAGTAATTGGCCCAGACGTGATTGATTTTAGTAAATTAAACGAACAGTACCGCGCCGCCTTTATTCAAAACATCCGCCGCGGCGTGGAAATTGACCGGTTGGATCCGCGTCTGTTGGCTTTTGATCTTGAAAGGTTAAGCCGGAACCTGGCTCCCGAACGTGATGACTTGTTTGTGTACCTTGGCCTCCAAACCTTGTACGACCGCTATTTTGTGCGTGACACCGCGACCAAACTCACCCTGGAAACCCCGCAAATGTTTTGGATGCGGATTGCCATGGGCACGGCGCTCTTAGAAAGAGAGAATAAGATTGATTGGACCATTAAATTTTATGACATTACCTCAAAGTTGCTCTACACCCCATCTACCCCCACGCTGTTCCACGCTGGCACGCCCAAACCGCAGCTCTCATCGTGCTACCTTAACACGGTTTCTGATTCCTTGGACAACATTTTTAAAACCTACGCCGACAACGCCCAGCTCTCCAAGTGGAGCGGTGGCATTGGCACCGACTGGACTAACCTGCGCGGTACTGGCGCCTTTATAAAAGGCACCGGGGTTGAATCGCAGGGTGTTATTCCCTTCCTCAAAATTGCCAACGACGTAACGGTCGCCATTAACCGGAGCGGCCGGAGGCGCGGCGCGGCCTGCGTATATTTGGAGACCTGGCACTACGACATAGAGCGCTTCCTTGAGCTCCGCAAAAATACCGGCGATGAACGCCTGCGCACTCATGACATGGACACCGCCAACTGGATTCCGGATTTATTTATGAAACGCGTGCGCGAAGACGGACAGTGGACATTGTTTAGCCCAGACGAAACGCCGGACTTACACCACATCTACGGCCGCCGCTTTGAAGAGCAATACGCCCGCTATGAAAAATTAGCCGATGACGGCAAGATTATTCTATTCAAACGTCTCAAAGCTCGCGACCTCTGGAAAAAAATGCTGGCCATGCTGTTTGAAACCGGCCATCCGTGGATTACGTTTAAAGACCCGTCCAATATCAGAAGCCCGCAAGACCACATTGGCGTGGTGCACAATTCCAACCTCTGCACGGAAATCACCCTTAATACCATGGAGAACGAAACGGCCGTGTGCAACCTGGGGTCTTTAAACCTGGCCAAGTTTGTAAAAAACGCGCAGTTTGATGTTGAGCTGGTGGCCTACGTGGTGCCGATTGCCATGCGCATGCTGGATAACGTGATTGACATTAATTACTACCCCACCGAAGACTCGCGGCGTTCCAACCTGCGCCATCGTCCGGTTGGCCTCGGGCTCCGCGGTTTTCAAGACGCCCTGTACCAGCTCGGCATTAACTTTGATTCCGATGAATGCGTTAAATTTTCGGACTACAGCATGGAAGTTGTTTCCTATCAGGCCATTTTAGCTTCCACGGAATTAGCCCGCGAGCGCGGCGCCTACGAAACCTTCCGTGGCTCCAAATGGGACCGTGGTATTTTACCCTTAGACACCATTGAACTATTGGAAAAAGAGCGCGGTATGATTATTCCTATTGATCGGGTAGCCAGTTTAAACTGGGACGTGGTGCGCGGGGCCGTTCGGCAATATGGTATGCGCAATTCCAACACCATGGCGGTAGCCCCCACCGCCACCACCGCCAATATCGTTGGCTGCATTCCCACCGTGGAACCAATTTACAAAAACCTCTACGTTAAATCCAACCAAGCCGGCGATTTCGTTATTGTCAACTCCTACCTGGTGGAGGACTTAAAAAAATTGACCTTGTGGGATTTTGAAATGCTTGGCAAAATAAAATATCATGATGGCAGTATTAGTGAGATAAATGAAATCCCCGCCAGCATTCGCGCCAAATATAAAGAAGTGTTTGAGATTGACTCGCGCTGGATCATAAAATCCGCCGCCGTGCGCGGCAAATGGATTGACCAATCGCAGTCCATTAACATCTTCTTTAAGGGCACCAGCGGCAAAGAAATTAGTGATATCTATATGTACGCCTGGGAGCTGGGGCTAAAAACCACCTACTACATGCGCACCCTAGCCGCTTCCCAAGTAGAAAAATCTACTGTCTCTACCGCCCAGTTCGGCTCCACCCACACCCGCGGCATGCAAACTACCGCGAGTGGAATGGCCAAGCCCTCCCTGTCGATTCCTACTACTACAAATATGAACCCTGTCGCCCAGGCAACGGCCACAATCATTGCCACCGCCTCCATGCCCGAAGCATCAACTCCGAAAGCCTGTTTAATTGATGATCCGAATTGCGAGAGTTGCCAAGGATAATTTAATGTAATCCGAATCTACAAATCTTAGCCAAATCTACAAATTTCCGAATAATAACGAATGGCGATATTTGTAGTATTAGGATGTTCGTAGATTCGGATTAAAATTCGTAAATTAGGATTATAATCAACACTATGCCCATCTCCAAAACCTCCGCTAAAGTCGACATTAACCAACGCCGGGTTATTAACGGCGCCGATGCCGACGTGATCCAGCTCTACCCCATGCGCCACACCTGGGCCTGGGACGCCTACAATGTGGGCAACGCCAACCATTGGCTGCCCACCGAAATTAGCATGCAAAAAGACATTGAGCAGTGGAACTCGCCCACGGTCCTGTCGGAAGACGAACGCAAAGCCTTAAAAACCGTGCTAGGGTTTTTTACCACGGCCGATTCCATTGCCGCCAACAACGTGGTTTTGGCCATGTACCGCCACATCACCAGCCCCGAATGCCGCATGTATCTCTTGCGCCAAGCGTATGAAGAAGCCATTCACACCCACTCTTACCAATACATTGTGGAGAGTCTGGGCATGGACGAGGGCGAAATTTTTAACATGTACCGCGAGGTAGACGCCATTTACGACAAAGACGCGTTTATTTTAAGTTTTAACGAAGGCATATTTAACCCGGACTTTAAAACCGGCAGCTTTGAGAACGATCAGAAATTTTTAGAGAACATGGTTGTTTTTTCTTTGGTCTTGGAAGGCATCTTTTTCTACAGCTCATTTGCCGTTATGTTTGGCTTTCAGCGGCAAAATAAAATGATCGGCAGCGCCGAACAAATCCAGTACATCATGCGGGACGAAAGCCAGCACCTTAATTTTGGCATTAACATCATTAACGCCATTAAAGAAGAACGGCCCGAACTGTGGACCCCGGAATTCCAGGCGCACGCCATAGATCTGGTGCGCCAAGCCGTTGATTTAGAAGCCAAATTTGCCGCCGAAGTTTTTCCCAAGGGAATTTTTGGAATGAACGCGGAAGGATTTAGGAAATACATTGAACACATTGCCGACCGCCGCCTGGCCAGGGTCGGCCTCCCCGCCCAGTACAATACACCAAACCCCTTTCCGTGGATGAGTGAAGCGATTGATTTAAATAAAGAAAAGAATTTTTTTGAAACGCGCGTAACGGAATACAAGGTGGGTGGCACGCTGGATTGGTAGCGCCGTAGCGCTACCCCGAGCGAAGCCCTCGAGCGCAGTCGAGAGGGTGGAGTCGAGGGGTCAGACGAAATTTAAACAGATTGTGGGACGCCCAAACTGGCGTCCTATTTTTTTATACCCAAGTCTAAAAACTTGACAAACTTTTTAGACTACGGTATAATATGTTTGTAATGCTTATTTAACTAATTTTATGCTAAAAAAACGCTATTTAGAGGCTTTTATAGCCGAAGATATTAACAAAAAAATGGCCTTCATCGGCGGCCCTAGGCAGGTTGGCAAAACCACTTTGGCCGCCACGATTGGCGAGCATCGTTCCGCGCCCACCCAATATCTAACCTGGGATCGCCGCGCCGACCGTGAAATTATCCGCCAGGAAAAATTTGCCGGTGATGCCGGGCTGATTATTTTTGATGAACTGCATAAATACCGAGGCTGGAAAAATTATCTTAAGGGAGTGTACGACACCATCCATAGTCGCGCCGCCATTATCGTCACCGGCAGCGCGCGCCTGGACCTCTATCGGCGTGGCGGCGATTCGCTATTTGGCCGCTACCACTTCTTTCGCCTGCACCCATTTTCCGTAGCCGAACTGGCGCAGCCGCTTCCGCGCTCAATTCCTGTCCATGGCGACCTGGCGATAAGCGGTGCCGCGGACTCTCTGCCTCCTTTTGATGATCTGTGGCGCTGGGGCGGTTTCCCCGAACCATTATTGGCGCGGGATGACCGCACGCACCGCCGCTGGCAGAATGAGCGGATTGACCGCTTGATTAAAGAAGATATTCGTGACGTTGAACTGGTGCGCGATTTATCTGGATTAGAAATTTTAAGCGCCGTACTTCCCGCCAAAGTTGGCTCACTGCTCTCTATCAACGCCCTGCGGGGAGATATTGGTGTTGCCCACAAAACCGCCGCGCTCTGGGTAGATATTTTAGAGCGCTTCTATTATCATTTCCGAATTTATCCGTGGCAGACCACACTCGTAAAATCGCTCCGCAAAGAACCAAAATTATATTTGTGGGATTGGTCCGCCCTTGCTGACGAGGGGAAAAAATTAGAAAATATGGTGGCTTCGCATTTATTAAAATTAGTGCATTTTTTAGTTGATACCCAAGGATACAAAGCCGACTTGCGCTTTCTGCGTGATATGGAAGGCCGAGAGGTAGATTTTGTGGTGACCATTGATAACCAACCATGGTTTGCCGTTGAAGTAAAGCTAGCCGACCAAGCCGTGGCTCCCGTGCTCAACTATTTTCAAGAACGAATCACGATACCATATATTTACCAAGTGATAAAAACGCCGGGTGTTGATTTTATTCAAAAGTCCACGCGCGTTATCAGCGCCGACAAATTTTTAAGCTGGCTGGTATAAAAAATTTCTTTCAGTTTTTGGAACGCTCGAAAGAGCGTCTTTTGTTTCTCGCCACCCTTGCCTTTTCGATTAAAAACAATTAGTATAACCACACAGGAGGTACCAAAACATGCCCGCACAAGCCTTGGGTCCACTGGTTCGAACCTTGCTGGTGGAAGATGCCGTGCTCCAAGTGGCGGCCGCCAGCTTCATGGAGATGGACTTTACCCACCAACTGCCCCGCACGGGGAGCCTGAAGCCCATGCGCTTTGGCAAGGACTTTGAGCTACATTGGATCGGAGACGGCACGGTCAAAGGCGTCTTCACCAACGGACAAGGACGCATCTACCCCGTGTTCGTAGAGCAACGGCAAGGCTTCCGAATCATGGGCGTGAGAGATGCCGGTCGGTTCCTGATGGTGATGCTCAAGGCCGCCGCCGACCGCAGTCTCCGGGTAGAGTTCTTTCCCGATCCGTCGTTCCAGACGCCCACCGCCACCTTCTCGGAACCCAGAGCTTAGCCGCTCTCCCGCCCCACCCTGAACCCCGCCGGTTCACGGCCTGCCGGGTGAGGCACGTCGCTCACCCAATCTTTACCCATGAACATCGTGGCTAAAGATTGAGCGATTGTGCAAAATAAAAATTCTCCCCTTGAGTTGGGAGAATTTTTTTATTACCGCTTCTTTTTTCCTCGCCGATCTGGAGTGTTTTTCTTCTTTTCCATCGCTCGCGCCTCGTCTACTCGAACTTTGTCCCGTCGTTTAAAAAACCGAGCCGCCCCTACGAGCCCAAGGGCCACGCCCACCGCAACCACTGTCCCCCACTCAGCGGACGAACATGATGGATCGCGCGGTTCTTCACGAACAACATCTTTAACAACGCGGCGAGGCCGTGGTGGCAGAGGCGCTGCTAACTCTACGGTGGACAAATCAATTCCTTTATTATTTTTAAGACGCTCGAGCAAACGAGTCGCCAACACTTCGGCTCGGCTGCCCTCAAGCAATTGAGCTATCTGAAGAAGGGCCTGGTTGCGAGGGTTAATTAAAGAATCTTCTTGAATGTGTATGCCGTATATTTCCGGATCAGCCAACAACTCTTTGACTGCCGCTTCGCGTAGCCACACCGATGCCTGAATATGACCTCGCTCTTCTCTTCCCGTTACTGCCTGTTCGTTCATAAAAAAATTTGCCAGTGGGTTAGATTTATTTTTGGAAAGTAAAACTTCAGTGAGCATCGCATAAGCCTCCGATTCTGCAATGGCCTTGTCCCACCACGCGTCATATTCTTCTAACGTATTAAAATGCGGTGGAGCCGCAATATTTTTAAATTTTTTAGCATCAATAATATGGCCGATTTCGTGATTTTGTATGCGATCGCGCTCAATATTTTCAAATCTAGCTTCACTGTCTGCCGCTGTATAAAACGCTTTCATCAGCAAGCCTTCGGCCGCTCGTACTCCAAGCATATCTTGAGTTTGGCTGTTTGGGGTCCTCTCAAGTTGCGGACGCAAATTTTCAGGCGTATATTCGCGTTCAAGCAAAGCCAGTTGTTGCCCGCGCACGGCCAGCATTTCGGTTGTTATTTTTTTAGCTAAACCCTTATGGATAATACTGTTTTGACTTATTGAGTGGGCTGATCCGTAGAGCTCCTTTTGTTCCGTGAGTCCCGGGTGTTTCAAATCATTAATGTATATAATGTCGCGAGTGTGCTCTTCGCCGTTCACGGTAACGGAATCGGTCGCGACGCTGTCAATCTGAAAAATTTTCCACGAAATATCATACGCCAAAATTTTATGGTCAACTTTTCCGGCAATAACTCCAAGGGTTGGTTCCGCTAAAATTCCATACTTAGCCAGTTCGCGAGGCAAAATTCTTCCCGCCACTTCATAAAAAGCTGTTTCAGAATATTCCGGCAGTTTCATGGTCGCTCGTAGCAATTCCCATAAACGGCGCTGCGCGGTTGGCCGCTCCTGAGGGTCAGCGTCGGTTGCCACTTCGTATTGTTTCATTGCCTGAACAACTGCAAAAATTTTTTCGGTTGGCTTTTTTCGCTCTTTTAGAAATTCCATTTTTTCATAATCTTGCGCAAACATAAGATGAACAATTGCGTCTTGGGTTTCGCTGTTTTGTTCAGGGTGCTCCCCTCGCGCTCTTTGTTCTGTAGCGACCAATGCCCCCAAGGCGAGTGGCGCTGCTAAAAAATCTCTCCGACGCATAATTTGTTTTTTTATTTCACTTTCAACGCTTGGTGTAAACTTTTAACCAAATCTTTTGACTTCTGCTCGGCGAGCAACTGGTGAGCGACTCGTTTCCACCATTCTTTATCTGGATCTACCGCCGTAACCAAATAAAAACCAAATAAACGGTACAGGATTGTCACGCCGACAAATCGAATCAATCGATTTTCGAACCGAGCACGCTCAACTTTTGAGAGGAACGGTTTGATATTTTTACGATAGCTTACAATAAGCTGACGAATAAAAGCCAGCGACGAGGAAATCTTGTTTGGCGGCACCTCAATTAAATAATGACAGAATAAAAACGCTAAATCAAAGGCTGGGTCGCCAATAAACGAGCGTTCCAAGTCAAGAAAACGAATTTTTGTGCCATCCACAAAAATATTTTTTGAAGCCAAATCCCCAAGTACCAAACACGTTGGCGCGCGCTTACTTTGTTTTAATAATTGAGTGGTGGCTTGGGGAAACATTTTAATGGCCGGCGCTAAACGCATGCCAAGGTGAAAATCCACTGCCGCCTGGTTTAGTTTAACGCTTCCCCGCACTTCTTTATGCCTAATGCCAAAGGTATTGCCATGGATGATTGCCAAAACTTTACCGAAGTATTTACCCGTTTCCGGGTGAGCGTGGCCTTGTAGCAATTGCTTTACCAAAAGCGGACAGCCTTGTTTAATATCCGCCAGCCACAAAACATTATTTTTAATATCAAAATAAACTACTTCTGGCACCACCCCCGGAACAATTTGCCCCAGCTTGGCCAAAATTTTCTCCTCGTAGGCAATGCGCTCGGCTGGCATTTTATATTCCGGTTTTTTCTTTACGTAATCGCGCGACTGGCGCAAATATACTATCAAAGGACCCGTTTTGGTAGAAAACTCTACGCGATAAATCCAATTCACATAGGTTTCCTCGGTAATTTCTTCAACTTGGTTTATTTTTTGATACGAAAATGGCAAATCGCTCCTATGCGCCTGAACGTATTTTTTTACATTCTTAACAGTAATAATAAACATACAATTATGTAGTACTCTGGTTAAAAAATTTTACCACCGCAGCAATAATTGAATCGGTGGCAGCCTGCAGTTCGTGATCGTGTCCGGGGACAGTTAATAGCTCTTTGGTGCCACCAAGGTGTCTATATACTTCCGTGGCGCTTTCAAGAGAAATTTTTTCATCGCCCTCGTTCATAATAACTAAGGCTTGTGGTATTTTAGAAAGACCGCTGGCTACACCGGCGTCAATTTGGGGCAGTTCACTAAAAAAATCTTTGCGGAGAGCGAAGTGGCCTTTGACCGCCCCAGTCGGCGGTACTTTTCCGTTCAAAGCAACCTCATCTTCACCTTTCCAAAACTGAGCAAAAAATGGAGCAAGGGAATAGCGCATTGTCATTAAAACATAAGCCGAGAGGCGCGGATCACCACCTACTAACCCAAGAATATTTCCGCCGATACTTTTACCACACACGCCAACCCAGCGCAATTCAGAGTGTTCGTTTTTAAGAAAAGTTATGGCGTCCAAAAAATTTTGTTTCATCGTCGAGATCGTCTTGTCACTAAACTCACCATCACTTCCGCCACTACCATAAAAATCAAAACGCATAGTAATATAACCGGCCGCGACCAGAGCTGTGTTAATTGCGTATAATAAAGGAATATCCGCTGGCGCCTTTGAATTGCTTAATCCATGCGCAAAAATAACAGCTCGGTCAGTTGGATTTTCGGGCAAGTCAATTTCGCCAACAATTTTTTTACCTTGGCTTAAAAAAGTTATGAGGTTAGTTGTCTCCTTCATACCTTTTTAACAATCCCAGCCATGGCATCCACGAGCAAAATATCACCAGTTTTAAAAACACTGGTGGCGCGAACGGTACTAATAACGCAAGGCACTTTAAGTTCACGCGCCATGATCGCGGCGTGACACAAGACGCCGCCCTCGTTAGTTACAATGGCCGCCGCTTTTTTCATGGCCGGCACAAACTCTGGGGTGGTCATGGTGGTAACCAAAATTTCACCTTGTTTAAAATTTTTAATTTCCTCTTTGGTGAACACAACCCGAGCGATTCCTTGCGCTGTGCCATTAAAAGCCACTACTCCTTTTGCCTCCGCGCTCTCCTGGGTAGCAGCCACCCCGAGTTCTAGTCCTTCCAGTTCGTCAACGGCATTTCCAACTACAAAAAACAATCCATTCTCATCGTAGCGCAAACCGTATTTTTGTGTTCGTCCCGTCAATTCAGTTTCGCTCGGCAGCAATGAGGCTTTATCGGCAAGGGCTGTTTCAATTTCTTTGGGAGATAGCGCAACGGTTAATGATAGTGGTAAACCAAAAACTGTGCTTATTTTTTTAAACAAGGGTTGAATATAATAATTGGCCTTGGTTTGCATCTCCACTCGATACGTACGCAAATATACATATTGGCGAAGCAACTGTATTTCACCAACCATATGCTCCGGTAACTTAAGTTTTTCAAGCGTTTCCTCAAAATGAACTTGATCCTGTTTGATTTGATCTTCCAGACTATTTAATTGCTTCTCTAAATCCGATAATTCTAGTTTTTGTAATTCATTATGTCGCTCAACAAAATAATTGTCTTCGTATGACGCCTCGTCAATATTATAACAACTTATCCAGCGGTAATTATCGGCGTGCTGTTTAACAAGATTGACGATTTCGCTTTTCTTGTTTTGCTTGATGCCAATGGCCAGCTTGAGCAAATCAATTTGTTCTTTTTGAAATTCAGACCACTCCGGTGCGGTCATGAGTTTGGTCATGTGCTCTTTAGCATCTTCTTCGGGGGCACACTCTTTTACAGCCGCTTCAATGCTGGCGGTTAAAAATTTTTCAATGGCCACCGGAATGGCCATAAATTTATTAAACTTAATATATTCGGCAGAATAACTTTGAAAAGCCACAAACAATTCTTCTCGACTTGTTCCAAACTCACTGCTAGCTGATTTTTTTGCCGCTTCAACTAAATTATTTGAGACATTCACGCAATCGCGCGCTTGGGCCGCCGAAAATGTAGCATCATTTTTAATGTGCGCCTGAATAATTTCGCTCACTCGTTTCATGTCTTTGGCCGCCAAGTACACGCTGGCCTGGCCATCTTTAGCAATGGTTAAATAATTCAGGCCGTGACCTAAATAATTTTTTACCTCGTCACGCGAGCCAAACGCGTGCATGTGATTCCTAAAAACGCTAATGCGCCTTGTCACTATTGGCAACCATTTTGGTGGTTGATTGCTCATAATATATACTGTCTAGCTTAGTGCCTTCACCCACATTCCCAAAACCCCAGCCTCGCTTAATTCATGAAACCCTTGAATGAGTAAACTTGCCGCGAGGAGAAGAAGAAAAATAGTGGTAAAGCGAAAAATATTTTTAATTGGCAAGCGGCGAATACCCGAGAGTAAAATAAACCCGGCCAAGGCCGCGGCGGCAATACCGCCGAGCGCCCCCACAATGTTTAGGGCGGTGGCTGTTACGCCCGCGGCGCTAAGGAACACCACAATCTCCATAATGTCCCGCGCCACGGACAAAAATACAAACAAAAATAAGCCCACGCGCTCTTCTTTTTCCACAAATTTGGCTATTTTTTCTGTCACGCTTTGGTTTTTATGCGCGCGCCATTGCCACCACAGCATGCCAACAATAAATAGCGCGCCCGCCACCAGTGTAAGGCCTGCAAACAGCAAATTAGCGGTGGTGTGATACGCGGTAAACAGTCCGCGCATTTCCAGCGCCGCCAAAAAACTCACCACTAGTGCCAGGCCAAGCGCCGAATACACCCCGCGCTTAAATTGTGGTTGGTTGGTTTTTTCTAAATAACCAATAACGCTCCCAAGAATAAGAGCAATTTCAAAGACTTCGCGGAAGGTGATGATGAAAGCTGTTAACATAGTTTTCCGATTTGGTCGTTGTCATCCTGAGTGTAACGAAGGATCCCTTAAATTTTGAATTTCTGTTTTTGTTTGCGGTAAGGGATTCTTCGCTTTGCTCAGAATGACAAACCACAAATATTATTTTTATTTTATTGTCGTATCGGCATGATTATATATCTAAAATTTTCTTTTCCTGGCGTGGTGAGCAAGCACGGGCTGTCGCCATCCACCACTTTAAGTTCCACCGTGTCCGACCCACCGGCCGCGAGTCCATCTAGCACATAGCGGTGGTTTAAAAACACCGTTACTTCCGCGCCGGTAATTTCGGCTGGTAGTTCGGATTGATAATCCCCGGTTTGCATTGAGGCCGAGGTAATTTCAATCACACCCGCAGTGGGGTTAAATTTAAGCGTGGCCGCGTTAACGCCGGTGGTGGTAAAAAGCCCGGCCGCTTTTAATTCTTTCACAAACCCGTCCGCCGAAATTACCGCTGTGGTTTTAAAATTATTAGGAATAATTTGCGCGTAATCCGGATACGCGCCCTCTACCAGACGAGAAATTATTTGCACACCTTCGTAGCGCACCGAAATCTGATTCTCACTTAAAAGTAATCGGACGGTGGGTTCGGCTTCGGCTGTGTTCATAGTCAAAAGCGCGTGGTTAATTTCCTGCGCCGTGCGGCCTGGGACGACCACCTTAACATCGCCGCTACCCTGCGCCACGGAGAGCACCCGCTCGGCCAACCGGTAGCTATCGGTAGAAGCCAGGGTAAGCTGGTTGCCGCCCTCGCTAGTAAACCCAAAAAACACACCGGCCAATTCCGGTCGAATCTCGTTTTTAGCCACCGCCGGTAAAACCTGAGACAAACCACCGCGGAGTTCGGCCGCGTTCACAGAAAACCCCCGGCCGTCGTCAATTGCGGGAATAATAGGGAATTCGTCGGCCGGTGCGCCCTTAATTTTGGTGGTGGATTTAGCGCAACGGACGAGCAGTTCGGTGCCAACCAGCTCCACATCCACTTTTTCGTTTGGCAAAAGCGCTACAAAATCTGCCAGTGTTCTGGCTGGCACCGTAAACGTGCCCACCGCGTCCACCTTGGCGCGCACACTCACTACAATTGCCAGTTCCAGGTTAGTCGCGATTATATCAACTTTTTGTTCTGCAACTTTTAATAAAACACTTCCCAAAATCGGCAGGTTAACATTTTTACCGGTGAGCCCACTGGTAAGCGATAGGGCTTGAGAGAGGTTTTCTTTGGTGCAGGAGAATTTCATAGGATGTTTTAAGACGTACAACGATCATCCGTTGTCATTCCGACCGCAGCGGAGGAATCTCGCCAACGACGACGAGATTTCTCGACTCGGCTCGAAATGACAAGTGGTGGCGACCCCAAGCCTGTTGTCTGGGTTCGAGACCGTATTCGGCTAGTCGTATCGTATTAACGATTATATAATATATTTAAACAATAATTATAATAAGGGCTGTGGACAATGGGGAAAACTCGACCTTAGTCTTTGTTTACAACGAAATCGTTTGTGTAAAATTTTTAAAAAACTGTGGTGAAAAAAATGTATAGTGTGGACAACATAGTTTTGCGGCGGTTTTTTATTCACACCCAAAAATTAATTTGGGGATATGTTTTAAAAAAACGCCCTTGTTGTCCACCACCCCAACCTAACTTAGTCGCCGCCTGTCTACAGGTTATTCACATACAAACGCTGTTTAATTAAATCGACGTCTTGTTTTAATTTTAAATCGTCGCTTAGTTCTTTAACAATTTTTTCGTGAGCGTGCATGGCGGTGGTGTGGTCGCGGCCGCCGAGCTCCTCCCCAATCGCTGGGTAGCTCATTTTTAACTCTTCGCGCATCAAAAACATAATTATCTGGCGCGGCAAAGAAATTTTCTTTTCACGGTTTTTGCTTAAAATATCGTCTGTTGAAAGCGAGTAAAATTGGCCAACGGCCTCTAAAAGCTGGCGGGGGGTAAGCGATTGGCGCACCGGAGTGCCGGCCCAGCTGGTGAGGAGCGATTTAACCGATTCTAGGGTTGGCGCTATGTTTTTAAGCTGGTGGTAGACAATAATTTTGTTAAGGGCGCCCTCCAGCTCGCGAATGTTGTTTTGCACGCTCGTAGCAATGGTTTGCAAGACCCGGCTGTCTAAAGGAAAGTTTTTTTCTAAGCATTTGCGTTCTAAAATGGCTACGCGGGTTTCAAAATCCGGGGCCGTAATGTCCGCGATCATTCCCCACTCAAAACGAGATTTTAAGCGGTCTTCCAGGGCGGGGATAGCCTTGGGCGGCCTATCCGAAGTTAAAATAATCTGCTTGTTTTGCTGGTGCAACTCGTTAAAGGTGTGAAAAAACGATTCCTGCGTGCCCTCTTTGCCGGCAATAAATTGAATATCATCAATGAGAAGCAAATCAATGGTGCGGTAGCGGTGCTGAAAGTCTTTGGCGGTTTTCTCTCTCACTGAAGAAATAAAATCATTGCCGAATTTTTCTGCGCTCACGTACATAATTTGCACTTTGGGATTAGTTTTTCGCATCTCATTCCCCACCGCTTGAATTAAGTGTGTTTTGCCAAGCCCCACCCCGCCATAAATAAACAAAGGGTTATAGGCTACCCCGGGCCGAGAGACCACGGCCTGGGCCGCGGCATAGGCCAGTTCGCTCCCCCGTCCCACCACAAAGTTTTCAAAACCATATTTAGGATTAACGGTAAAACCGCCGTGATTGTCAAATTGTTGAGCGGGAGCGGCGGGAGCGGGCCCATTAAATTGGGCCGTCATGGCGGCCTCCAATGGTTTGCTGGCCAGCATAGTTTCGGCAACTACATTTTTAAGACTCTCAATGCGGTATTCCAGGCGTTTGATTGGTTTGCCCGTTACGCGCTCTAAGGAAGCAATGATGGTGTGGTGGTATTTTTTTTCCATCCACGCTTTGGTAAAGGCGTTAGGCACGCACAAAACCGCCTGTCCCTCCTGGCAGGAAATGATTCCGGTATTTTTAAACCAAGTAATAAAGTTGGCTTTGGAAATGGATAATTCAAGTTCTCCCATTACTGCCTGCCAAATTTCATAATTTTGCATATCTCAATCAAACACCCGCCCGTCACCCTAATGACAACTAGGCAACTCACGTATGATTTAAAACGCTTGGCCATTATAACACACGCGCCATAGTAAAAAAATCGTTTTACTTTCCTAAAAAGTGAATAAGCTGTGAACAAGCTGTGGACAAAGAAAACACTTGACGTTCGCTCAAAATTCGTATACTATGTACACACTTACCTAACTTCCTTAGATATGTCAACCAAGCGAACCTACCAGCCAAAGAAACGCAAGCGCGCCAAAAGCCACGGCTTTAGGCAACGTATGAGCACCAAGCAGGGTCGGGCCGTGCTCTCGCGCCGCCGCGCCCGGGGGCGGAAAAAACTTACGGTTTCGGATGAAATTACCGGCAAACTCCGCCGGTTTAAGAGCTAAAATTGAGTAAAAGCAGACCACTCGCTTGTTTGCGGGTGGTTTTTTGTTATAATGTCTTAGTGGCGTCAACTGTCATCCTGAGCCCCGCAAATGCGGGGCTCAGGATGACAGTGAAACGCGCAATCCCTAACAAGTATGCTCCAGACTGACAACAGATTGACCAAAGTCCGCGACTTTAATTTGGTGATGAAACATGGCCGCTGGGCCAATGGCTTGTTTTGCGACCTTAAGTATCTAGAGTTAGCCAAGAATACTAATTATTTCCCTAAAAGGGAAGCTCCGGATAAGTTCAAAAATCAGCTAAAGTTAGCTATAACCGTGGGGCTTAAAGTCTCCAAAAGCGCGGTGAAGCGCAATCGGGTGAAAAGGCAAATTCGGGAAGCACTCCGTCTTCTTATCAGGCGCGGCCATCTCAAGAGCGGCCATTATCTTTTATTTGTCGCCCGTCCGTTAATTTTAGAAAAAAATTACGCGGAGATTAGCGAAGAAATAAGATTATTACTTTTTAAGTCTTGCATTTTACAAAAATAATATTTGTTCAATATCCTTTTAATATCTTTTAAATATTTTTTTAAGTTATTAAACAAA